>JANXVV010000109.1 GCA_025351525.1 Humisphaera sp.
AACCGATACGTTCCCGACCCGATGTTTAACCTCACCGTACCCCCTTCCATTCCGACGATCTGGATATCGGCATTGCGCTCGATCGCCCGATCGCCCTCCTTGAGGTTCGACCCTTTGGCCGCCGGCAGATAAACCGTCGCCGTGGTATTCGCCGGGATCGTCACGTTCAACTCGAACCGCCCGTTCGCCCGCTTCCACTGACTGATGATCTTTCCATGGATCGAATCATATTCGGCCTTCACCCAGTCGATCGGCGGGTTGTCCGGATTGCTGCCGATGGACGGAGGACCGGGACGCAGCACGATGTGCTTGAAACCGGGACCGTCCGTATCGATCCCCGCCAGCGATTCAAACATCCACTCGCAGACCGCGCCGAACGAGTAATGGCTGAATGAATTCATGGCGGCGTTGTGCTTGCCGAAGGCATCCTCCTTCGTGTAACTGTCCCACCGCTCCCACACGCTGGTGGCCCCGTTTGCCACCTCGTAACCCCACGACGGGAACCGGCGGCTCTGGAACAATCGCACGGCCAGATCGTGATGGCCCGTCGCCGTCAGAACCGGCAGCAGCGGCTTGGTGCCGAGAAAACCCGTCGCCATCCGAAACCCGTTTTTTCCGATCATTTCCGCAAGGTGATCCGAGGCGGGTTGAATCAGTTTCGGAGGCAGCAGCCCCATGGAAAGTGCCAGCACGTAGGCCGTCTGCGTTTCGATTTTCAGCGAGCCATCGGGCCTGACATATTCTTTATTGAACGCGGCGGTGATGTCCGCCAGAAGCTTGCCGTAGGTTTTCGCATCCACCTCGCGGCCGATCGCGCCGGCCATGTCGGCCATCAGTTTTGTCGAGTGGGCATAGAAGCACGCATCGACAAATTCGACCGGTGTGATTTCCCCGAGGCTCAACCAGTCGCCCCACGGATTGCCGATGGAGACGCCGAGATTTTTCGGGCTGGTCGCCATCCGAAATTCCATGAAGCGTTTCATGGAGTCGTAATGGCGTTCGATGAGGCGGGTGTCATCGTACACTTTCCAGATCGTCCACGGGCAGATGATGCCGGCATCGGTCCAGGCGGTGCCCCAGGATTTGCGGGCCTCACCGTGGGCCATCGGGTACGGCGCATAGTCGGGGTAGGCCCCGAAGGATCGCTGCGATTCCTCGACATCGTCCATCCACTTGGTGAAAAAAGCCTCGACATCGGCGTTGTAGGTGGCGGTGCGGACATAGGTTTGGGCATCGCCCATCCACCCCAACCGCTCATCGCGCTGCGGACAGTCGGTGGGGATGTCGATGAAGTTCGCCAGCTGCGTGCGCACGATATTTTTGAACAGTTGATTCGCGATCGGGTCGGAACACTCGAAGGAACTGGTGAGCGGCGTATCCGAGTGCATCACCAACCCGGTGACGGCTTCAATCCCCGGTTTATCGGGCAGGCCGGTCAGCTCGACATATTGAAACCCGTGGTAGGTGAAACGGGGCGACCAGGTTTCGCCGTCCGGGTCGCCGCGCAGAGTGTAATAGTCCGTCGCCCGGGCCCGGCGAAGGTTCTCGGTCATCAGGCGGCCATCGGGATGCAGCATTTCGCCGTACCGGATTTGCACCTTCGTCCCCTTCGCCCCCTTCACTTTCAACCGAATCACCCCCGCCACGTTTTCACCCAGATCGTAGATGAAAACACCCGGTTTATTTTCGGTCGGTCCCACCGCTTTGATCTCGCGCGTGATGCGCACCGCCGGGCCGGAATACGCCGCCATTTTTTTCGGAAGATGAAAGCCGAGGTCCACCTCGCGGTCGCCGGTGACATCCGAGAAAACCGCTTTCGTGCTGCCGTTGTCCTCGGCGGGAATGGCGTTCGACCAACCCTCCGCTTTAAAGCCGGGCTTGCACCAGTCGGGCTGTTCACGTTGCGCATCGAAACTTTCACCCATGATGATGTCCGCCTCGCGGATCGGGCCGTTGTCGGACACTTTCCAGGTCGGATCGGAAGCGATGATTTCGCGCGAGCCGTCGGCGTATTCAATCTCAAGTTGGGCGAGGAGCGCCGGGGTTTTGCCGTAAAAACAACGGCCGACTTTGTTCGGCCCGTACCCGACGAGCAAGCCGTACCCCACATAGCCGCTATACCACCCATCGGCCACGATCGCGCCGATGGCGTTGTCGCCGGAATGAACCAGGGCGGTCACATCAAACGTGTTGTAATAGGCCCGCTGAAGGTAGTCCGACCAGCCCGGCGTGAGAAAATGATCGCTCACGCGCTGACCGTTGAGATGCAGTTCGTAAAGCCCGAGCGCCGAGGCGTACACCGTCGCCCGCCTGATCGGTTTGGCCGCCGCGAAATCGCGGCGGTAGTAGCGCGCGGGGGGAAGGTGGAGCATTTTCCGATCGATGGGCAACGGCGAGGAATCGGTCTGGCTGATCCACCGCGCGGCCCACGCGTGCGTTCCGGTCAACCCCATCGTCCAGCGCGCGGTTGCACTCCAGGCAGACTCGCGATTGTCTTTGTCCCAGACTTTCAATTTCCAAAAGCAGACGCCCTGCTCGCCGATCGGTTTACCGGCGTAGGGAATTTGTGCGGTCGGATCCCCCGCGATTTTTCCCGAATCCCAGAGATTGCCGCGATCGCCTTTGAGCTCTGCTTCCGTCGACGCGACGAGAATGTGATAGGCCGTCTGCCGTTGCCCGCGCTCGTTGGATTCAACCTGCCAACTGAGTCGCGGGCGAGAATCTTCGATCCCGAGCGGGTCGACCCGATTTTCGCAGCAAAGATGGGTGGCCGTCAGACCCGTGGCGTTTTCGGCATGGGCGTCGGCGTGAATTGCAATCAGCGACAGGATGACGATGCAGCGAGCGAAAGGTAGGTTCACCAGAAATCTCCTCGAATTTTGAAACGGGTCTTCGTTTGCCCACGATACCGTAGAACCGGCTAATTTTTTAGCGGCTGTGCCGAAGGCACGCGTTTTCGGGTGCGTGACGCTTTCAGCGGCATTAAAGTAGCATGGGCATCCTGCCCGTGTTCGCGGTACCCCGCGATGTCGATCGGTACTCCGATCGACCCAAGCCGAAGCGAAGCGCTCTTCCAACGCTTGAATAAGAAAGACCGCTTCGCTCTTGCTGGATTGACCGGAGTACCGGTCAACGCCGTGGAGTACCACGGCCATGAACAGGATGCCCATGCTACGAAAATGCCGCAGGAAGTGTCACGCAACTCGCGTTTTTTCTACCCCGGTAAACGCGTGCCTTCGGCACTGCCACTAAAAGGTGGAAAATTCTTGGTCGTTTCGATGTCCTTAATCGACTCCGTTCCGATATAATCCTCGAAATAGACGCGTGGAACGATTTCAACGGTTTCCGCCCTTACTCGTACTATGAATCGACAATCAAATGTCGGTGGGTTGGAAGGTCGATAATACGAATGATGTCCCGGCTACTTGCAATCGTTGCCGCCGTCATGTTGCTCGGTGGAGCGGCAGTCGGGATCCTTGCGCTCCGGCCTCTCCCCGCCGATGGCCAAGGCGCGGCGATTCAAACCTCGGTCAACCTCCGCATTTCCGCCGCCGACAATCCCACACTGGCCCCTCTTTACGACATTCCCAAGCTCGACAAAATCTCCATCGACGGCTCCCCACTCGACTGGGGAACGCATGGCCTGCACGTCAACATACTTTCAAATTCCTCCGGTAAAGTCCAGCCCAAAAGCGATATCGATGCGACGATGCGATTGGGCTGGAACGACCGCGGATTGCTCGCCTTGATCACCGTCACCGACGATATTGCCATTGAAGATGTGAACCCCGCCGGTGGGGATTCGGTGGAGATGTTCCTGTCGCCGCACGCCGGGTCACCGGAGGTGATCCGCGTGGCGATTTCTCCCGGCATGGATGCCAAACAGTCCCACCTGCGTACCCGCATCTTCGATCAGCGTTCCGATCCCCAGTTGAAAAAAATCGCCCCGCGTGTGTCTGCCGCCCGCACCAGGATCGACGGGGGCTACATTCTCGAGGTGCTGATTCCCTGGACCGGTCTGGGCATCCACCCTCACCTCGGGCAGGAAGTCGGGTTTCAACTGCAGGTCAATGATGTAGATGCCTTCGAGCAGGGTTCGCACCTGGTCTGGTTCCCCAGCACGTTGACTGCAAAGGATCCCACCAAAATGCAGCGTCTGCGTCTGGCGGCGGCCCCCGGTCCGGCGGTGCAGGTGGCGGCGTATGGCGATTACCCGCGATTCCATCGCACCCATGTCAATGTCCTTGCCGATGCTTCGTTGGTCGGCAAAACGGTTGAAATTGCCCGCCGTGAGATTCCTCAACAGCCCGCCGAGCCTCGCGTGTTGACCGTCGGTAAACTAGAGACCAATTTCATTCGTCCCGAATATGCCTCGGTCAATCTTTCCATGCCCATGCCGGCTCGTGGAATTGGTTACGGCACGCTTGATGTCTTGATCGATGGCAAGCGCATGGCGGTCGTCGACCTGCCCGACCCCGGCAATGCGGCTCGCTGGGTCATGCCCTACGAGGAGTTCGTCTTCAAGCCGTGCATCTTCAGCAGCCGTGCGTTTCCCGAAGGGGATTTTGCCGACCCGTCCTATGTCGAGGATCTGGTCGGTTCTTACGAATCCAAGATCACGTTCTACGATGCGAACTACAATCCGGTGACGACCGCCGAAAATCCGGGTCGGTATGGGGCAGTCGTCGAGGTTCACACCGATGAAGGCCGTACTTTCAAGCGATTTCGGACGCTTTTTCGCGAGTCCAGAGATTTCAATTGGCGGAACACCGACATCCCCTTCACCGTGAAATTGCCGAAGGAGATGGGGATCAGTTCCAATGCCTTGAAGGTTCAACAGCAGAGCGTGAGCACGTATTTCAAGGAACTGTTAAAGGACGAGGGCGTGAATCGCGATGCCGACACTGCCGTGTTGCTCGCCGGGCTTTTCGAGACGAAGATCGGGGACAAATCATTGCTCAGCAACAGCCCACCGGCGATGGATCGCGCGTGGTGGGCCGGTCTGAAACGCAAGATCGGTGAACCGGTCATCACCCATCTCACCTACTTGCCCCCCACCTACGACAAGGATCCCAATCAGCATTGGCCGCTCGTATTGTTCTTGCATGGCAAGGGGGAACGCGGCGACAACATCGATCAGATCAAGGAAGCCGCCCTTCCCTCGCGCCTCGAATACGACCACGGTTTTCGCAATCAGTTCCCCGCGATCGTGATTGCTCCGCAGTGTCCGGCGGGCGAGTGGTGGTCGACGCATGAGTTGGCAGCGCTGCTGGATGTGGTGGCGGCGAAGTATCGCGTCGATTTGAACCGCGTCTATGTCACCGGCATGAGCATGGGCGGTTACGGCACCTGGGCGCTCGCGACCGAATTCCCCGATCGGTTCGCCGCCATCGCCCCGGTCTGCGGCGGGGGCGACATCGCCGAAGCCGAGCGGTTGGTCAATCTTCCCATCTGGGCTTTCCACGGGAATAAAGACAACGTCGTCCCATTCAGCGAATCCCAAAGAATGGTCGAATCCCTCTGCAATTTAAGCGGCGACATCCGCTTCACTGCCTATCCCGAATGCGGCCATGATGCCTGGACGGCCACCTACTCAAACCCCGAGTTCTACTCGTGGCTATTTTCACATAGCCGGTCTCAATCCACGGTGATTCAGGTGCCTCTGATGGCTGCCATTGCACGGCCCACGACCATGCCGACGGCTGCTTCACGCTGAAAGCCTGTGAACTTCTCATGCCGCCAGTACATCTGAGGGCGGCAGTCCCCAGCCGCCGCTGCGGCGATCGAGGACGACCGCCCTCCAAAATCCATTTCGGAATTCCTCAGAACGACAATGTCGCCCGATCAAGCAGAGTCATTGAGAGTGACAATCGCCGGGATATTTTGACAACTCCAGCAAGAAAACGTGTGCCTCCGGCACTACCGCTAAACGAATTCACGCGAAGCGGCAGATCACTTCCCTTTTTGTTCTGCGGCCTCTTTCTTCGCCTCCGCTAAAAACGCGTCCGCCTGTCGCGTCCAGATTCCTTCCAATTCCGCCACCTTTTCCGGATGCTCCACCGCGAGATTTTTGGATTCGCTTCGATCGTTGCTCAGATCGTAGAGCTCCCACGCCGACGTGTGATCGGCTACCAGTTTCCAGTCCCCCACGCGGACGGCGCGATTCCCATCGTGAAACCACCAGAGCAAATCACGCGTCACGGTTCCATCCTTCGCAAAAGTCGGCAACAGACTTTTACCCGGATTCGGGGGAACCGGTTTTCCACGGTAAAGCTCCGGCCATTTTCCCCCGGCCAGTTCGAGAATGGTCGGCGCGAGATCGATCAGATGCCCCGGATTACGGCGAAACTCACCGCAGGCGGCGATCCCCTTCGGCCAATGCACGATCAATGGCGTGGAGATGCCGCCCTCGTGTACCCACGACTTATGCAGCCGCATCGGGGTGTTGGCCGCACTGGACCAACCCGGGCCGAGGCATAGAAACGATTTGGCCGAACCCGGCGGCGCGGCGGGATCGTGCAGATCGCCGCGAATCATCTGCTCCGCACTCGCACCATTGTCAGACACGAAAAATATCAGCGTGTTCTCGAACGCATTCATCGCCTTCAACTGTTCGATCACCCGGCCAATTTCAGTATCCATTCGATGCACCATCGCCGCATGGATCGCCATCTTGATCGGTTGAAATTTCTTCTGCTCCGCCGACAACTCATTCCACGGGATCGCGTGCGCCACCTCACCCGGCCCGATCTTCTCGCGCAGGTTTTCCTCCGCCAGATTCCAACTGGGGATGATGTCCGGATCCATTTTCGAGAGGGAACAATGGAGGATGCCCATCTCCGTCATGCGCTTGAACCGCTCTTCGCGCAGCACATCCCATCCCATCACATATCGATCGCGATACAGGTCGATATCTTTTTGCGGCGCCTGTAACGGCCAATGCGGCTCGGTGAATGCCAGATACTGAAAAAACGGTCGATCGGAATGCCGGTCGGCATGTTCACGCAGTTGGCGTATCGCCTGATCCGCCTCGGCAGTGGCGGCATAGTAGCCCTCATCCGATTCACCCGGTTGAAGCGATGGGTCGATCTGGGCGGTGACACGCGGCGGAAGAAAATGGCGATCGGTATCCGTGTAATCGAATGCCCGATCGAATCCATTCTGCAACGGCGCTCCGTCGACATGCCATTTGCCGGAATAGTAGGATCGGTAACCCAGCGGTTGAAGAAGCTGCGGCAACAAGCGCGCCCACGCCGGCCGCTTGCCGGCGGCACCGCCCCCAGCACCCGGCAGCGCATCGCGATGCACCTGCTGCGCGTAATACCCCGTCAAGATACAAGCCCGCGACGGCCAACAGCGGGCTGTGTTGTGAAAGTCCGTGAACCGCAATCCACCCTTTGCCAGCGCGTTGAGATTCGGCGTGTCAATTTCGCCGCCATAACACCCGACGTCGGAAAAGCCCAGATCGTCGGCGAGAATCAGCAAAACGTTGGGCCGTTTTGCCGGCTCGTGTTCCGCTCCCAAAGCCGCGATCGATCCGATCAGAGATAGAACGAGCGAAACAATGGCGGCGACGTTTTTCATGTAAGCTCGGATGAAGCGTTGCGACGTAGCATGGGCTACCAGCCCATGCTTTCAATTCCAAAACATGGGCTGGTAGCCCATGCTACGTAAAAGTGACGAACATTGATTCATCCCGACCCTTCAACGTCGCGGCCCGCCCCCCGGTCCGCCGCGCGGGCCATGCGTGTTGAAACTCGGGTCCGGCGTCCCGCGATACATCCGCGGCACGAACGGAAACTTTTCGGTCAGCACATAATGATAAATCCCCGCTGGATATTCCGGCGTCAGGCTCACGCGCCCGTTGCACTCATCCAGATCGCCGCTTCCCGCCACATATTCATAATCTGCCACGTAGGTTCCATCATACACCCCACCCGGACCGCTGGGCCGGGTTCCCTTTTTCACACGATAGCTTGATGAGAGCATCTTCAGCGGACTGCCCGCGTCTTTCGCATCGGCATGACCGAGCGGGCTATAGATCGGGAAGCCATCCGCCGCCCAACCGACAAGTGCCATTTTGTCCTTGCCATCCGTCAGGGCATACACCAATGCCGTGGGAATGCCGTGGTAGTGATACGCGCCATTCGGTTGAACGTGCGCATGGCTGCGATCCACCCCGAGCATTCCATCCCCCGCCAGCGGTTCGTATTGCCAACCGGAGTTGCGATCGCGATTCCACCACTCGGCTGCGCCGGGATCAAAGACCACCCCGTTCACCGCCACCCCGAATGGCTGCATACGCAGCGCCGTCACCTGCAATTCCTGCTTCGGATCGGCCGGAATCCGGAACTCATAATGCTGTGGCCCGATCGTGTTCGGATTGCCGCGATTGGGAAACTGCCCGGTGGGATGATCCGGGATCCCGTTCGACCGAATCGTTCGAACCGCCCCTTCAATCTGAATCGTGACGCTGCCCGCAAATGCCGGCTTCACCTCTGAAGGCGGAGGATCAGCGGCGATCAACGGGCTGCCCGCGAGAACGAGAATTAAAAACAACAGTTTAGTACGTTGAGACATGAGATTCCCTTTCATAAAGACCATTAAACCAACCCAGGTTTTTCACCACGAAGACACAAAGCACACGACGGAATCGGAAAAGGAACTTTCTTCGCGTTCAACTTCCTCTTTTGCGTCTTCGCGGCTCCCCCTGAATTCGGTTGCCGATCTGACGCGATGGGCTTTTCGTGCTTTCGTGGTGAACTGAATTGGTCCAGGCTAGCACACTCTACCTGAAAGAAACCTGAAGAACCTCATTTCAGTCAATCTCACGTCCGACAATGTTATTTAATCTCATTTACCCCAAATTGCCCATATTAACCAAAGTCGGCGGTAAATCTGCCGATATAAGGGGTGTAGAGATGACCAGTTTAACAAACCATCCGGCACTTTTTAGGAGACTCCCATGGCGACGCTGACCGACAAATCGAAAGTGAACCGTTTCAAACTGGCTGCCGAAACCAAAGGCTCCGAGCGTCGCGAGCATCGGCGATATGAATTGGGAGGTCAGACGCTGAGCGTGAACCGCTGGGATGGCCGTCGTCGGGAGGCGATGGATTTTGGGTATCTCGTCGATCTTTCCGCCGGCGGCGTGCGGGTTCGCACAAGCCAGCCGAACATCAAGCAGGATCATCAAATCCGCGTTCGCCTGGAGATGCCCAGCTACGCCGGCATCTGCCCGTTTGTCGAAGCGAAAGAAGGCCAGGCAAAACCGAAGAACGAGTGGATCGGTTGGATGGCCGTCAGTCGCGTCAGCAAAATTGCCGACAGCGAATTTGACATCTGCGGCCGCCTGATCGACATGGACGAAATGGATCGCGGAATGCTGGGTCTCTATCTTTCGACTCAACCTCTGGCAGCCTGAATTTTTGCCGCTCGGCTTAGCCCGGCCACAAACTGACGTCGGGACCACCGCTGATTGCCTTTAGCGATGATCCCGGACACCGACTCGCCGACGGGATCTCCTTCCTCCGTCGGCGGTGTCGTTGAAACGCGAGCTGCCGGAATCCGGGTCGTCGCCTGAGGCTCCGATCCCGGCGTGAACGAAGTTTATTGACACTTCAGCAAACCCTTGGTCATCCAAAACGCAATTCGTTATTTAGACTTCTTACAACTCCCCTTCGAGCTCGGCTTCTTACCCGCCACCGGTTCAAACCCCGGCCAGCATCGAGACTTCTTGGCGGGGGAACGACTCACTTTTTTCTTCGTCGGCATCATACCTCCAGTGTTGTAGGGCATAAGCCGCAAAAGTTGTTCCGGCGAAACAGTTCAGCGATATTTTTGAAAGTGCTGCGATCGGCGTTACTACGCCTGCCATCGCAAATTTTGTTACCATCCTTCGTCCACCCGAAGAATGTTTCGAAAAAGCAACCGGAGAGTTCAATGAGGCGACCCTGGCGCTGTGCTTGAGCCGTCTGCATACTTTCACTCGCCTTCTCATTTCACGTCGTCGCCCAAGGTGGATCGGCGGCGGACCGCAAGCCGATCTCAAAGACGTGGTGAAGGTCGTGTGGAACGCGGGCCATCTCAACACCGCGCACGCCTGGATCGAGCAGACGCGCAAAGGCATCGGCGCGAAAGGGAAGTTCGCCTACTACGGCTCTGGAACAGTGACGAACGCCATCAGCGCCGAGGTCACGTTCAACGATGGGTCGATCAAAAACGTTCCGCTTTCACCTGATTTCCAATCGCCGGTGGATGATGGCATCCACCTCCGCAGCACCTACCGGCCCATCGAAACCGGCGGTGGTGCCGTCTGGTTCGATGTGGATCTCGACCTGTACGCATCGCGCAACGAGCTGTTTCACAAGATCGATCATGTCGAGTGGCTCTTCGGGCCGCCTTTTGAAAATCAGCGACGAGTTGCCATCGGAAGCACGACCAATTTCAACGTTTCGGTCAGTACGCTTAAAGAGTTTCGCGTGCGGGCGAAGGTGATCTATCGCGATGGCTCCGTGAAGGAACTGTCGCATTGGGTCGAACTGGGGCCGTCCGGAAAATATGCGGATGTGCGGCGGATTGAGATGCAGGCGACGAACTCCTATCTCGGGGTGCTGGCCGGCAAACCGAATTGGCGCGTTCGCATTCGTCCGATGGGCGATTGGGACACGCTCGACACGCTGCAAAGCGTGAAATACAAAGTGCCTGCTGCGGTATGGCCGGGCGGAATTCAGGAAGTGCCGGCGGAGAAAACCCCCCGATGGTCGATTCGAGTTCAGCGCATCGGAACCCTTCGACGGGACGGCGGATATCGTCTTCAAAAGCGGGATGTTGACGCGCCTGCCATTCTCGGTGAGCAAGCTCGCCGATCGGCAGGATCAGATCGGCCTCGCGGTGGAGGTGGGCAGGGAGAAGCTGCCCAACTTCGGTAGAGCGGTCACCTGGAAAGCTTGGCCGAGCGGCCCGGAGATACAGTTGAAGCGCATTCTGCGTGTCGATTATGACTACCGGGTCGACGGTCACACCCAGCACACGACGGTGGATCCCTCGCACAAGGAAATTCCCGAATTTCTAGGTTGCGGCGGCGTGGTGACGGATGGATCGCCGCTGCGGGCCATCGTCTGGTTTAACGATGGGTCGCATCTCGCTTTATTTCATACCTTAAGTCCGATTGAAGAGGGCAAAGTGAGTGGTCAGCCGGCTGAATTGGAGGTGCAGCTGCGCGAGCGTTATTGGGAAATCGAAGCGGGCAAACCGACCTGGTCGATCCGCGCCGAATTGATCGGTTCGGCGGCGAATCTGGCGAAGATCACGTTGATCGATGAGACGATCGAGAAGCTGACTCGCGAATGATCAGATTGGACGATGCGGATCACGTCGGCAGCAGCCGGCCAACGGCCCAGCGAGCCGTTCATTTTTTTCGGAAGTGTGGACGCGGCGAAGCCGCCACCGATTCGGAGCGGGCTTCAACGACCTTAATCTGAAAAACGACCGACCCCGCCCGCTCCGAATCGGAGGTGATTTTGATGTCCACGGTTCCAAATAAAGTTCGATCTTGCAAATGGTGAAGGAGCAGCCGTCACTTGGCTTTATCGGCGTGCGCTCGGTAAAATAACATATGTGATGTTTCGTGATTTTTAGGGTCGCCGTTCATTTTTTTCGGAACCGTGGACATCAAAATCACCTCCGATTCGGAGCGGGCGGGAACAGGCGTTTCCCTGAACAAACTCGTTGAAGCCCGCTCCGAATCGAAGGCGGCTTCGCCGCGTCCACACTTCCAAATAAGGTTCGATCCTGCGGGAGAAATCCTTCGGATTCGATCAGGAGAACAGTTGTGACACCGCAATCGAGAAACCGGGGAACACCTCGCCGCCCTCCAACAAATCCGTGGCCTGCAATCGGCGGACACGCCCGTCGGGAGAATGCACCGAAACCGTGCGTCTGCGCGGGTTCAACACCCACACCGCAACCGTCCCCGCCTCAAGATACTCGGCGACCTTGTCCTCCACTTCCTCCAGGGTGTCGCCGGGCGAAATGATCTCGACGGCAATGTCCGGCGACCCTTTGAAAAAACCCTTCGGCCTCGGATTCGGGATTCGGGCTTTACAAACAAAAGCCACATCCGGCGCACGAACCGTGTCGGGATCGCGCGAAAGACAGAAGCCCGCTTCGGAGGTCAGCACATCCCCGAGATCATTGGCAAGCGAGTGCCGACCCATTGCCGTGGCCAATCGGCCGCCAAAAGTACCGTGCTCGTATCCGGCCGGGGCCATGGTTCGCAACTCTCCCTTCACCAGTTCATGCCGCATATTCCCGCTGGGCATTTCCAGCAATTCAGCCGCCGTCATCAATCCGGTAGTTGTCGACATAATGCACGCATTATACCGCGTTTGAGATTGCATTCCTACTTCGCCGACCATTCCGTATGAATGAACTCCCCCGGTTTCTCAGTGCGCTCATAGGTATGCGCCCCAAAGAAATCCCGCTGGGCCTGTATCAGATTGCCCGGCAGGCGCGCCCGGCGATAGGTGTCGTAGTACGCCAGCGAACCGCTGAACGCCGGCAGACCGATGCCGTTGGAAATGCCCATGGCCACGATGCGCCGCCAGGCGTCCTGCCGGCTGTTGATCATCTGGCGGAAATTGTCGTCCATCAGCAGATTCGGCAGACCCGGATTGCTCTTGAACGCCTTGGTAATCTCTTCCAGAAACGCCGCCCGGATGATGCACCCGGCCCGCCAGATCATGGGCAGATCGGGGAGGGTCATGTGAAAATCGAACCCGCCCTTGTCCTTCGGCTTGTTCGCCGCCGCCAGCATCGCCATGCCCTGCGCGTACGAACAAATTTTCGAGCAGTAGAGCGCATCCTTCACATCGTTGATGAACTGCTTGAGATCGCCGACGAGAGGCTTGGGCTGCGGGCCACCGAGCGATTTTGCAGCCGCCACGCGTTCATCCTTGATCATCGACAGTTCCCGGCTGTCCACCGCCGCCGCCATCGTGGGGACGGGGACGATCAGATCGTTCGCGGATTTGATCGTCCACGTGCCGGTGCCCTTCATGCCGACCACATCGCGAATCTGTTCGACCAACGCCTGCTTTGGATTTTGCGGATCGGGGAAGTTGATCACCTTCTCGGTGATGTCGATCAGGAAACTCTGGAGCTCGCCGGTGTTCCAGTCGGCAAAGGTGTCCTTCAGCTGCGCGTTGTTCAAACCGCCGATGTTTTTCAGCAGATCGTACGCCTCGGCGATGAGCTGCATGTCGCCGTACTCGATGCCGTTGTGGACCATCTTGACGAAGTGGCCCGCCCCGCCGTCACCACAATAGGTGACGCACGGAACGCCATCGCTCGGGGCTTTCGCCGCGATTTTTTCGAGGATCGGGCGGACGTGCTCGTAGCTCTCGCGGTCGCCGCCCGGCATGATGCTCGGACCCCACAGCGCGCCCTCTTCACCCCCGCTGACCCCCATGCCGAAAAACTTGATGCCGGTGGGTTTCAGATACGCCACCCGCCGTTCGGTATCTGTGAACAGCGAATTGCCCCCATCCATCACGATGTCGCCCGGTTGAAGCAGCGGCTTGAGTTCCTCGATCACCGCATCGACCGGTTTGCCGGCCTTCACCATGATCAGAATCCGCCGCGGCTTTTCGAGGTTGCCCACGAAGTCGGCGATCTTCTCGAACCCCTTCGCATTCTTCCCCTTCGCCAGCTCATTGATGAAATGTTCGGTCTTCGAGTAGGTCCGATTGTAGACCGCGATGGGGAACCCGTTCCGCTCGATGTTGAGCGCGATGTTCCGACCCATGACTTCCAATCCGATGATGCCGAATGCCTGACCGCTCATGATCTGATCCTCATTTGAAAAAGTATAGAGAGTCACCGAAAGACCGGCATTGTGGAGTTTTCGGGAGGATTGGCAATACGGTGCCGCAAGGGGACTGCCCGCATCCCGAACGTTACTTTTCTTTCACCGTTTCCAAGCTCGCCTATACTGCCCCCATGGCCTCCCCCAAACACGCCCCCCGCGATGGTTCCCGCCGGTATCACGACCGAGTCGCCCGGCAGTATGATTCGATCTACGAGGATCCCTACTGGGAATTCCACGATGAATTCACCTGGCGATCGATCAAGCCTTTTATTCCCCGCGACCTGTCCGCCCATTGTCTCGATCTCGGTTGCGGCACCGGCAAGTGGGGGTTGAAACTGTTGAAGACCGGCTTCGCCACCACCTTCGTCGATCACGCCGCCGCCATGATCGAGAAGACGCGAGAGAAGGTCGAGGCGATGGGGCCGAGGGCGAAAAAGGCCACGCTGCTGGCGGCCGACATGGTCGATCTGTCCTCCCTGCCGCTCGATCATTTTTCGCTGACCCTGGCGATGGGCGATCCCCTGTCGATCTGTTCCGATCCATTCAAAGCCGCCCGCGAGATGTACCGGGTGAGCAAACCCGGCGGCATCATCATCGCCACCGCCGACAACAAACTGGCCGCCCTCGATCATTTCATCGAGCGCGGCAACTTGGACGCCCTGGCGGAGTTCATCCACACCGGCCGCACCCACTGGCTGACCGCCGATGAGCGAGAGCAGTTCGAGCTGACCACCTTTACCCCTCTGTCCCTCCGCAGACTCTTTGAGAAATCCGGTTTCGAGGTGCTCGAAATCCTCGGTAAAACCATCCTCCCCGTGCGGAACAACAAGCAACTGCTGGCCTCACCGGACGCGGTGGAGCGATTGCTCAAGATGGAACTGGAACTTTCCAAAGACCCGGCGGCGGCGGCGCGGGCGGGACACTTGCAGATCGTGGCCCGAAAGCCTGCGATCCACGCCGGGATCGAAGCCGCAGGCGACGACCCGGATTCCGCATCGACAGGTGCGGAGCCGCGCGCATGCCCGTGAAAGAGCGGCAACCGCATCCCCGATACGCCACCGCAGTGGGCCGAAGGGGGTTGACTCCACGCGCGGCCCCAATCCCGGCCTCTCATCCACCACCACCGCGCCGGCCGGCAACCCTACTCCAGTTCAGGCAACCGCTCCGGCGGCACGAGCAGACGGATCGACCGCGTCGCGCGCGGCGTTCTTTCAATGAACCCCTTCTTTTCCAACATCAGAATCATGTCGTGAACGGACGGTGGGCTGACCTGGAAATGCCGCCGCATGTCCACTTCGGACGGGGGCCGGTCGTTGAGCTTCGTGTAGGCGTGAATGAAAGCGAGGAACTGCCCCTGGCGGGCGGTGGCCTGCGGCACTCCCCTAATTCCCGCTGCCCCGGATTTTTGGGCCCCGACCCTCTTTGCCACAAAGTCTGTTTCCGTTCCCTGATGGAAGAAGAACATCCCCTTCAGCGATCCATCGCGATCCAGCACCGCCCACCCCCGGCCCGACACATGATCCATCTCATCATTCCCCTCCCACGTCCACTCGACCCCGGGCTTGCCAACCCGCTCGAGCAATCGGTGATCGACAGCGCCTTCGACGTAGCCGAACGCGAACTCCCCCCGGTGGTCGGTGTCGAACCGGATGAACGCCGGAACCCCGCTGTCTTCCTCATTCGGGTCGTCTCCCTCCATCTCGACGATGCGCCACGGGCCGAGGATCTCCGAATTTTTTTTCTTCATGAACTCGATTAAAGCGACATGGACTGCCCCACGGATGACGGGCGCGGCGAAGGGGCTAATTGAATCTCGCCTCGAACGCTTCGGGGCTGAGGTACTCTAACAAACTGTGTAACCTTTTGCGATTGTAAAATATTTCAATGTATTCAAAGATCGATTGCCTTGCCCGCTCGCGCGTGGCGTACTGCACGCCGCGGTCGCGCAGACCGTTTCCCCTTCGGCTTCGATCGCGGCACACACGCGCCGGCTGCCGTATACGCACCGGTTCTCCTCATGCACTTTTTTGATTTTCACTTTCAGCGCTTCCATGCGTTTGGCCGCCTCGGGGATCGTGTACCCCTGGGCATTCACCAGACTCACCGTGGAAATCTCGAACTCACGCGTGTACTTTCGATTGGCCATCCATCGCTCCTTTGCAGCAGATTATCCTCCATTCGCCGCGCCCGTCATCCGTGGGGCAGTCCGGTTCCCCGTTCCCGCATCATTCAAACATTCATCATTCGTCATTGATTCGTGAATTCGAATTTCGTCCTTCGTCATTCCTCCCGCCTCCCGGAAGGTGTCGCGGGGGATCACGGTGCCGAGGCGTGGGCGCATGCCGGTGGCCCACGGCGGTGCTGTCGGTGGCGAACATGGACAGCCGACGCCTGATCGGGCGATTCACATCGGGATCGGAGCCACGCATCCTTTTTCCAGCACCAGCACCCGGTCGGCCAATCGCCCGGCCTCACCGTGGTGGTGGGTGACGTGCAGGGTCGTCACGCCGGTGCGTTGGCGAATGTTTTTCAGCAGGGCGTACATCTCTTCGCGGGTCTGATCGTCCAGGGCGCTTAGCGGTTCATCGAGCAGCAGCACGCCGGGATGAAAAGACAGGGCACGGCCCAGGGCAACGCGCTGCGCCTCCCCGCCGCTGAGGCCGGCCGGCCGCCGCACCAGCAGGTGGCCGATGCCGAGCAGGTCGGAAATTTCACAGACCCGCGCGGCGATTTCGGTCGCGGGGGCACGGCGGATTTCCAGGGCGAAGGAAAGATGCTCGCGCACCGTCATCGTGCTGAACAGCGCCTTGTCCTGCGGCACGTAACCGATGCCGCGCTGCCCGGGGGACAGGTGCGTGACCTCGCGGCCCCCCAGTTTGATCCGCCCGGCTTTGACGGCCCGCAGGCCGCAGATCGCTTCGAGCAGGGTGGTTTTGCCGCAACCGGTGCGGCCCATCAGCACGGTGTACTGCCCGGGGGGAACGATGAAACTGACGTGGGTCAATGAGAACGCACCGGCGGAGATCGACAGCCCGGATACTTCGATCATCGGTCCTTCGCCTTTCCGGTCGAATCATCCGGGAGGCTGCCATTGTCCATCAGTCGGATGAGCAACAGCACGAGGATCGCCGCCGCGACCATCAGCAGCGACACCGCGACCGCCGCCTCGATATGGCCGGCGCTGAGCTCCAGAAAAACGCTGGTGGACAGCACTTCGGTTTTCATCCGGGTGGCTCCGGAGAAGATGAGGATCGGCCCGAACTCACCGAGCGACCGCGCCCAGGCCAGTGTGCCGGCGGTGAGAATCCCCCGCCGTGCCTCCGGCAGGGTGACCCGCCAGAACGCGCTTCGCCGGGTGCAACCGAGCGTGAGCGCCACCTGTTCGCCGCGCGGATTGATCTGATCGAAGGTCACGCGCATCGTCCGCACCGCAAACGCGCACGCCACCGCGAACTGGGCCAGCACCACGCTCGGCACGGCATAGGTGACCGGCAGATGCAGCGTGTCCTGGAAATGCCGTTCGATCGACTTGCCCCCCAGCCGCATCTGAAACAGGATCAACAGGCTCAACCCCACCACCAACGGCGGCAGCACGATGGGGATGTCCAGCACCGCATCCACCCAGCGACGGCCCGGAAATCGGGTTCGCGACAGCAGATAGCCCAACGGCACCGCCACCCACACGCTGAGGATCGCGGTTAAAGTGCAGGTGATGAGACTGAGCCTGATCGCATGGCGAATCTCCGGCGTACGCAGGGCGCTGCCGAGGACGGCCGGCGTGGTGAACGACACATCCGCCGCGATCATCGCCAGGATCAGCACGATATAGATCGCGCCGATCAACGAAAGACCGGCGAGGAAAACGCGGTCGGAGCGACGGGTGTTTGCGGAGATGGACATAAGGCCGTGGCGGATGACGAAACGCGAACTCACGAATGGGCAGCATGTAACATAACGAGGGTCCAGTGTCATTGCGGAACCCCGCATATTTTTTCGCAGATGTGCATGATCACACACGGTCATTCCGTGCGAGTATGATTGCAGCCTTGAGGTATCCCCATGACTCTCTCCGGCATTTCCGTTCCCCCGCCGCCCACCCCGCACTACACCGGTGAAGTGGTGTTCGTCTATGCGTTCGATGTCGCCTACGAAATGCGCCGCGCCCCGATCAAGATGCTTCTGGGCCAGCCGGTGGCGCAGTTCACCGCCGACGCCAGCAAGCGCAGCCCGCGTCAACTGTTTTTCTATCGCGCCCAGATGGTCCGCCTCCCGCCGCTGGAACGATTCGGGCCTTACGGGCCGGTGCGCGTCGAGCGCAGTGTGAAGATCCTGCCGGTGGGAGCGATCAGCATCACGATCCGGATGCCCTTCCGGGTCGAGCGAATCGCGGACCTGGTCGCGTTTCACAATCTCAAGTACAGCAATGGAACCTCGCTCTATGAAGAGGTGCGGCAACTGGCGGATGAAGTCCGCCGTGAACTGGTGCCGTATGCCGTGCGCCCGGTCGCCAAACTCGACGAGGAGGAGGGCTACACCGTTTTCTGTCTCCACGCGCCGCTGACGACCGCGACCGCGACTCCCTTGAGAACGGAGGATTGGCTGCAGGCCAATCGACGTGAGGTGGCGGCGCTGCTGACCGCCGAGCCGGATCCGGTGCAACTTTCCGATCAGGAGTTCATCGAATCGACCGGCAAGTATTTCAGCTACTACGACCGCGATCTGGTGGTGATCGACTGGGACGCGGCCATGATTATCGATGAGCCGCGGTATCTCGACGAAACGCTGTACATCATGGAGCTGGCCAATCTGCAGTTGGCGGAATTGGAGGCCTACGACCGCCTGCTGGATGATGCGGTGGACCGGGCCTACCGCGATCTGAACACCAAGCGGCTCGACCGCTGGCAGGGCCCGCGCATCCAGCGGGAACTCCGCGAAATCCGCGTCGATCTCGCCCGGCTGAGCGATGAGCTCTCGAACATCACCAAATTTTTCGGCGACTGGCATCTGGCCCGAATCTATCAGGGGCTTTCGGCACGATTCCATCTGGGCGACTGGCATCACACGATCGATGAAAAATTGAAGACGCTCGACGACCTGTATCAGTTGCTGCAATCCGACCGGAACAATCGATGGATGCTCAAGTTGGAAGTGATCGTGGTCGTGCTGTTCGTGATCGATCTGGCACTGCTGATATTCGGGGGGCGGAAATGATCAGTGATACCACCAACTGGCCGTCAACCAACTGTTTTCACCGTGGCTGGACATCAGATGCACACAGTAGAGGATGCCAAAAATGACGTGGAGCGAAAACGTGAACATGCAGAGTGCGGAGCGCCAGTCGATGGTTTGCTTCGGACGGGGCAGCGATCGACTCGCGCGAATCCTCGCGATGGCGAACAGGGTGGATTCGACGAACAGAACGAACAGGGCCAGCTGCGCGCTCCACAGGAAATTTCCATGGCGGGTTCGTTTGGTTTCGGCGATGAGATAGGTGAAAAGCAATCCGACCGCGAACACGAGCCATGCCAGATTCAACCGCGAACGCGACCGCGCTTCCCGCCACCATGTGAGATAGCAGGTGACGGGAAACAAAATTGACAGCAGAAGTTTCGGCGCCAAATGTCGCGACATCGCGGACATCGTCGCGAGCGGCGAAAAAATCGCGTGCGCCCCGCCGGTGTAGCGCGCGTATATCCAACTTTGCCAGCCCAGCACCAAAAACGTCGGCAGCACCAAGCCCATGAGAAGGAAAGTCCAGCGGACCGGTTGGCTGAATATCCATTGCCGAAGAACAGCCATGAACAATACGCCCGGCACGAGGCACAACAGGAAGCTGGGTTTGGCCATCGCACCCGCAATCACCAGAACGGCGAATGCCATGGTTGCGAACCACGACGGGCGGGCGTTCGATTTCGACTGCTCCGGGAATCCCGCGAGAGTCACGAGGAATGTCAGCAGGACGAACGGTTTGGCCGCGATGACGGTGGGGTTGTGCCAGACATTGATGCCGATGTATCCGAAGTAATAGCGGCCATCCTGCACGTGCAGTAGCGCAATCGGAGTGAGGATCATCAGACCGATGACGAGCGCCACCCCCGCGAGAGTGCCGAGCGCGCTGTCGATCGCCGTCGCCGTGCGAATCCGGGTCCAGAGGATCATGGACAACAGCCATGCGAAAAATACATTCGTGATGATGGCGGCGGTGGCGTACTGCGTGCTGACTTCCGCCAGGACCTCATCGTCCACCTCACCGCGAGAATTTCCGACGGCGATTTGGGCGGCGGCGGTCTGGCGATTCCCTTGAAACACTTCCACCCCCTTCTGCACGCCGATCAACACCCCATGATAAAGCGGATGGGGGATCATCACGGTTCGCTGTTCGCGCAACTCGGCAGCCAGCACACTGTGTGGCGGGAAATCCGACTGCGGGACGATCGCCGGTGTGCCGCGAATTCCCCGGCTGAGCAAAGGTGCGAAAAGGGTGGGGATGATCGCGACCAGCAGGGACGTTGCGAAAAGGTCTAATCGATCAAGACGCCAAACTTTATCGAGAATGCCTGAAAGCGGTCGAACCATTTTCATTCTCAATTGCTCCAATGGATCTGCTCCACTTTTTGCATCAATCAGATCCTTGAAAGTCCTCAGAGTTTGTGAATGAGAACGTAGCATGGGCTACCTTACGCCCCCGTTTTTATACCGGCGACGCAGATGAAGTATTCATGCCAGATCGCGAATTGATCCCAGGTTTCGATCTTTAATTCGGTCGACACCGCGCTGCGCAACGTCTCGGCGGTGCGAGGGAAACTGCCGCGGTCGTAATGCCAGATCAAACGGCCGACACGCCTGCGCGGCGCCCAGATTGCATCGGACAGAATCAGCTTGCCGCCGGGCGCTAAAACCCGTGCGCACTCGGCCATCATCCGTCGCAACGCTTCATCGGTCAGATGATGCGTGACATTCGTGCAGAGAACGACGTCGACGGTTGCGGTCGCCACGGGGATGCGCGTCGCATCGCCCAGAAGCGCGATCCCGGTCGGATTCTTGGAGGCGAAGCCGCGTAATTTCTGGGGGTCGATATCCAGACAGATGTATCTGCTGGAATCACTCCATAAGTCACCGACCGAGCCGGTCCCCCCGCCGATATCCAACACCCGGCGGGCCGCCCGGAGCGGTATGATTCTCGTCGCCAAGCGGGCGCGAACCTGCTTAGCGCCGACGAGCGTTTGAGCGGTGTCGTATACCCAGGGGCGGGCCACGAATTGATGGAGCAGGGAACGGATCATCGGGGTTTCCGTAATCGAGCCGACCACTTTTCTTCAACTTCAACCTGCCATGAATCCGACTCACCGGCGAATTGGGGACGGCGGTAGATCAGGTAGTGCCTTTCGTCCAGCAGCACCCGCCGATAGAGCCGTAATCCATCGTCGAGAATATCCTGCGGCGTCAGGTCGACGGTGTCTTCCGGATCGAGAATGAGAGTGGTCAGGCGATATTTTTCACTCAACCGTTTCAGCGTTCGGGCATTGGCGGGCACGAATGAATACGTCACGTCCGGATGCAGCGAAAGATAGGGAAGGCCCAGTTGCGGCGGGCCGGCCAGCACGGTGGAATCATCGTGGTGCAGTGCTTCGACGCGAACGGCGGCCCGCTCATCCTCGGTGTCTCTGGACACCATGTCTTTGAACGCTTTGAACGAGATCGGCAGCATCCAGGCCGCGACGCAAACCGCCCCGATCACCTGTGGCCACAGTCGGTCTTCCGACGGCAAATGGCGGAGGAGCAGCGAGAACAGGGCGACCCACAGTTTCGCCGCCATCAACGCCACGAACGGCAACGCAAACATCGCCACCCGCAGCGGTCGGTCGTAATGGATCGAATAAAACGCGCAGATGAAACAGATCGTGACCAGAAGCAGAGCCGCGCCGCCGAGTGAGATTGGATCGCGCTTCCAAAGGCCGCAAATGAAACCGATTGGAATCGCCAAAAGCAGCGGCAGGAGCATGGGAATGGTCGCCTCGCGCTTGCGACGATCGTAGCGGCGCAGCATCGCTTTGCAGTTTTCGCCGAAGCGCTTGGCGAGAGTCTGCCGCCATTCCTGCGAGGTGGGCTTCAGTTCATCCCACGCGACAGAATCCCGATAGATGCGTTCCGCATCCGCCTCCGCGAGAAAAATATCGAGTGTGATCAGCGAAGGCCGACCTTTGGAAATGGGCGATGCGTATACCGCACCGAGAAGCAGCACCGATAGACCAAAAAACAAAACGGCGTGACCGAGATTGTAAAGAAATCCGCGACCTTCAGCAGTCGGCGCCATGAGCAGCACGATTGCCATCGGCACCGCGAGAAACGCGCCGGTTTCGCGGTACAGAAATGGAAGCAACACGAGCAGGGGACCGATCCACGGCATCCATCGACGCGGCAGATGGACGAACACACAAAACGCGACCGCCGCCGCCGCCACAACGGAGGTTTCGGCCATTGCCGTCTGCGCGAAATACAGGTTCGCCGGATAGATCAGGAAAAATCCTGCGGCGGCCAATGCGGTTTTCCGGGTGAAGAAACGCAACCCGATCAGATAGGTGCAGATCGCGCCAAGCGTGTAAGCGAACTGGCTGACGAAAATACTTCTGCCAGTGCCATAACCGAACAGTTTGTAGACCGCGGCGAGATTCCAATAGTAGCCGGGCATGTAGAGGCGCGTTTTAGTGGTGGGTTGCGAGAGGGTCGACGGATAGATGACATGGCTGACGATTTCGCCAGTGTTCGCCAGATGCCGGGCGGCGGTGACGTAACCGACTGCATCGTTGTCCACGATTCCGCGAATTTGCCGACGGCCGACGGCGGAGTTGCCGGCGATCAGAATGACGATCGCCACGACCGCGATGCCGAGGATGTCGGTCAGGACATTTCGTCCACTGACCGCGCGAAGATCTTTCGGTGGAGTATCCGTCATATCCGCCTCGCCACTGCCAACAGCGACACCCCGAGACTGATCCGCCGTCGGTTGCGAATCATATTTGCCTCGCCCGCCAGCGCGCGATCTAAAAGTCCGTTGACACCCGGCACGATGCGGAAATCCGTCTCGGCCAGTTCAGCCATGTCGGCGGCACCATCGCTATGGCTGAATTGTCGGTTGATCCGCCGTCCAAGCCAAACGAGCGGATAAATCCACGACATGAATTCGGTCTGATACTCGACCCGAAACCCGGCGGTTTTCAACTTGTCGGTCAGCTCGTCGAACATATAGCGGCGGGCATGTTTTGCAGCCTGATCGAAGTAACTCCACAGCGACATATGCGCCGGCACCGTGATGCACAACGCCCCGCCCGGCGCGAGCATGGTCCGCACGCTGCGCAGGACCTGTTCGTCATTTTGAATGTGTTCCAGCACGTCGAACATACCGACCAGATGAAGCGCTTCGGAAAAAGGTGGCCGCAACACATCGCCTTGAACCAGCGGGCAATTCGAGCGGTGCTTGGCATAGACCAACGCCTCGCGGTAGAGGTCCATGCCGAACACATGACCGCCGGGGCAGGACTGCTGAAGGAGCCGCAACATGCCCCCGTTGCCGCAGCCGAGTTCCAGCACGTTATACCCCGGTGGGAAACCGGCGGCCAACTGACGGAGGATCGTGCCGACGGCGCGCTTGCGGGCGCGGAACCAGAAATGGCGATCCTCGACACCGTCCAGTTTCTCGAAAAACGCCGGGTCGTAACCGGCCGAGGTCACCCCGTTCGCTGCATGGTTCATCCACCGCTCCGGCCATCGAGGCAGTTGAATGCGCGCAACGCCTCGACCACCGTCGCCTGATCATTTTCCGCAAGCTCGTTATAGAACGGCAGGCGAAGCAACCGATCGGAAAGGTTTTCCGTCACCGGGCAGTCCCCCGCTTTGCCGCCATATTTACGGCCCATGTCCGACAGATGCAGCGGCAAATAATGGAACACGCTGAGGATGCCCTGCTGCTTGAGATGGCGGATCAACGCCTGTCGCGATTCGAGCGAGGGCAGCAGCAGATAGTACATGTGAAACGTCTGCTCGCACTCCGCCGGCACGAACGGTGTGCGAACGCCCTGCCGCCCGGCCCACTCCGCCAGATTCGCATGATAATATTCCCAAACCCGCCGGCGCTTCGCTTGAATCTGATCGGCACACTCCAGTTGGCCATACAAAAACGCAGCGAGAATATCGGACATCAGATAGCTCGACCCGACATCCACCCAACTGTATTTGTCGACCTGCCCGCGGAAGAATCGGCTGCGGTTGGTGCCCTTCTCACGGATGATTTCCGCACGCTCGATAAACGTGCTGTCGTTGATCAACAGCGCGCCGCCTTCGCCGCAGGTGATGTTTTTCGTCTCATGGAAGCTCTGCGTGGCGAGGCATCCGAACGTGCCGAGCATCTTGCCCTTATACTTTCCGAACAGCCCGTGCGCATTGTCTTCCACTACCGCAACGCCGTGCTTTGCGGCGATGCTCATCAACGTGTCCATCTCACAGGCGACTCCCGCATAATGGACCGGCACGATGGCGCGCGTCTTGGAAGTGATCGACGATTCGAGTTTCGTTTCATCGAGGTTTAGCGTGTCCGGACGAATATCGACAAACACCGGTTTGGCCCCGCGAAGCACGAACGCGTTGACAGTGGAAACGAACGTGAAGGAGGGCACGATCACCTCATCGCCCGGCTCGATGTTCAGCAGCAGCGCCGACATCTCCAGCGCGTGCGTGCAAGAGGTGGTGACCAGCGCCTTGGGGATGCCGATCCGGTTTTCGAGCAGTTCGTGGCACTTGCGGGTGAACATCTGATCGCCGGCGATCTGCCCGATGGCCATCGCCTGCGAGATGTACTCCTGCTCGCGCCCGGCCAGGGAGGAGCGGTTGAACGGAATGCGGATTTCAGTCATCGACGATCCTTGTCGGTGCGATACTGTCACTAAGAACCCGTGAAACCTTGCGTGGCATGGGCCACCAGCCCATGTTTTCAATTCAAAACATGGGCGGGTAGCCCATGCTACGAGTCGCCTCGCGAAAACCAGCGGTGGTAGTATAGTTCAAGCGTGCGGGGGATAAAACCGGTGCGCGCGTAGAGTCGTTGTGCCGCCATATTTCGGCCTTGCGTTACCACCGAAACACGCCGCACGTTCTGTGCGATGAACCACTCCATCGCCGCCGCCACGAGTTGCCGACCAAGCCCTTTTCCTTGGTGCGGTACATCCACCGCGATCAAACCGATACTCCCCTCGTCACTTTCTTTCGAGCGATGACACGTGACATATCCCCCGACTGAACCTTTTACGTCACTCACGAAAACCGCCTGCGCGAATCCCTCGAAGCTCGATTGAATCCAGGTCTCGTAAAGTGATTCGCACTGTTCGCGGGGAAACCGATCATCGTAGAAAAACCGGGTATCCGTATGACTGATCCTGGCGATGCGCCGCATCTCCGAAAGGTCGTCAATTCTCGTTTCCCGAATGCCGCTCACCGGCTTAGCCATCCCCGGTCGAGGTGCATCAGACACCGTTCGTTCCAAAGTCATTCTCACATCGACCAGATGAAACTCCCACGCCTCCGCCAGTGTGACAGTGACTGAATCATCCGACCGCGCCAGAAAATAAAGGCACTGAATCCGCCGTTCTTCGCACCAGCATTCGATGGCGTCGGCAATATCGGGAGTGAGAACGTTGCCCCGCACGCGGGCGACCGGAAACCCGAAAAAGTTCGAGTCCCAGGGAAGCAGTTCGCACGGTTCGGCGGGGGATTCCACAGATTTAATCCTTGATCGCTTCACCGCTAAGCCGCGAGCGGACGGTGTAGGTCGGTCGTTCCATCGTGCGGAAATGCAGGCGGGCGAGATATTCACCGATGATGCCCAGGGCGAAAAGTTGCGCGCCGGAAAAGATCGCGATCACCGACGCGAGGAACGCGAACCCCGGCGCGGCCACGCCGTGGAACAGCCGCATGGCGATGACAAAGAGCAGAATCCCTAAACCGATCAGCGTGAAGAGAAAGCCGATCATGCTCGCCAACTGCAACGGCCAGGTGCTGAAGCCGGTCACCATGTTCAGGGCATGCACCAGCAGTTTCCGCAGCGTGTAATTCGAAACGCCGACCGTTCGCGGCTCATGTTTCACCGCGATCGCCGTGAAGCGGGTGGTGCCCCAGGTGAGCAGCACATCGATCGAGACGAACGGGCTGCGATAGGTGGAAAACGCGCCGCGCACCGCCGTGCGGAAAACGCGAAAGGCGCTGATATTCCCCGCAGTGTCCGCCCCCATCGCCTTTTGTAGTACCGCTTTGGTGATCTTCGACGCCAGATTCCGCCAGAGCCCGTGCGTCATGGCCTCGGGCTTGCCGTAGACCACGTCGTAGCCTTCCGCCAGTTTTGCCAACAGCGCGGGAACCTCTTCAGGCGGGTTTTGCAGGTCATCGTCCAGCGTGACGATTTTGTCGAACCGCGCCGCCCGGATGCCGCAGAGCAACGCGTTGTGCTGCCCGTAGTTCCGCATCATGTCAAAGCCGACGACGCAGGGATATTTTCCCCGCAGCGTTTCGATCACCGGCCAGCTCCCATCGCGGCTTCCATCGTTGACGAGAATGATCTCATGGCTTGCCGTTAGCCCGGTGAGAATAGGCACCAACCGCGCGAGCAAAAGCGTCAGCGTTTCCTGACTGTTGTAAACCGGAACAATGACGGAAATACCCAAGGGCAGCAGATCAGGTTGCGTGGAATCCGAAGGGGTCATGCCGAGTCGCGCCTGTAAAAACCATGGAACCTCGACGTCGTTTGACGTGGTTCGGCATTGTGCAACGAGGTGGGGTCAAAGTCCATACATCGCCTCAATGGCGCGATCGTTGAATGCGTACCCCATGACCATCGCATTCGAGATTTCCGGTCGCCTCCACCTTCCTTTTGGAGGGCGGCAGTCCCCTGCCGCTGATATCACTTATTCAGTCCGCCTATCCCCAAAATATGTGATAGACTGGGAATTGAACCGACGTAGTAGCTGTTAGCGGTATGATGGGCTTGCCAAGCAAACGGTTGCAGTCGTTTGTGCCTGTAAATTTGGGCAAGCTGCGGCCAACTCTTCTGTCGTTGTCGCAATTTAGCGATGAAACTTGCGAATG
This sequence comes from Humisphaera sp., assembly GCA_025351525.1. Classification (GTDB taxonomy): domain Bacteria; phylum Planctomycetota; class Phycisphaerae; order Tepidisphaerales; family Tepidisphaeraceae; genus JANXVV01. The sequence goes on from JANXVV010000109.1 coordinate 26,999, forward strand.
ATGTGATAGAGTAACGTTGAATTGAACGCGTTCGATGAACTCGCGGCAGTTAGATTCGTTTATTTGCTGGCAGCGCGACTCCTTTGAATGACTTGTAGGATTTCTTTGATTTAAAGGCACTGGAATGATTTTCAAACGCGATAAATGCCGGTTTGTAAAGCCTGCCGTGAAATCGATTCACCCCTTTGTGGAATCGCTGGAATCTCGCTGCCTGCTGTCCGCCAATTCACATTTTCAGCAGTTGAGGTCGCCTCATCCGCATCTTCATCGCCATCATGCACCGGTGCGGATGGCTACACCGACAATTGCGCTGTTGAAAAAGGCCGGCCATTTCGGGCGTGCCAAACCTGCCGCGGGCACGGCGAGTCCCACCGGTTATACCCCCACGCGTTTCCGCAATGCCTACGGGATCAACAACGTCAGTTTCGGGGGCATCATCGGCGATGGCACGGGGCAGACGATCGCCATTATCGATGCCCATCGGAATCCAAATGTTGTCGCCGATCTCCACGCTTTTGACCTGCAGTATGGCCTTGCCGATCCACCGAATTTCACGGTCGTCAATCAATTCGGTGGCTCGGCCGCCTCGGTGAGTGTCGATGTTGGGTGGGCGCTCGAGATTGCCCTGGATGTCGAATGGACGCATGTCGTTGCGCCCAAAGCGAATATCCTGCTGGTCGAGGCCAACAGTGCCAGCTATGACGATCTTCTGGCAGGTGCCGCAAGCTACGCGGCGCATCAGCCCGGTGTGGTGGCGGTATCCATGAGTTTCGGCGGTCCGGAATATGACACGCAGACTGCGGACTATGGAAGTTACCTCACCACGCCCGTCGGCCATGCGCCGGTCACGTTTCTTGCCGCCACAGGCGACACGGGCGCCTATGAGGACTCGTCCAATACAACCTTGAAAACAATCTCGTTTCCCTCCGCTTCCCCCACGGTGGTTGCGGTGGGCGGCACGAGTCTTTTTTCAGACGCCGCAGGAAATGGCGCAACGGAATCCGGCTGGAACGGCAGCGGGGGCGGTATTAGCGCCTATGAATCCCAGCCGTCCTTCCAACAGGGTGCCGTCACTCAAGTGACTCAGAGTTTTACCCAAAGAACGGTCCCCGATATTTCGTTCGTCGCCAACCCAAGTGCGGGCGGAGTGTCCGTATATTGCTCGATTTATAATGGTGCCGCAACCCCTTGGCTAACGGTCGGCGGAACGAGTCTATCGACACCGGCGGTGGCGGGATTGGTCGCCATCACCGCTCAAGGCAGGGCGCTGGCGGGGCTTGATCCGTTGGATGGTGCGAACACCCTGTTGCCGCGATTCTATAATTTGCCTCTATCGAATTTCCGGGATTCCACCACGGGAAGCAACGGATTTTACGGCCGCACCGGATACAACGCCGGCCCCGGTTATGATTTGGTTACGGGCATCGGCAGTCCCCTGGCAAATCTCGCGGTTCCGCAATTGGTTTCCGGCGGGCCGTTCGTGATTAAAACCCTCCAGCCCACCAGTTACAATGGATCAATTTCATCGGTGACTTTCAAATTCAGCCAGGCGATCGATCCGAATAGCTTCTCGGCGACTTTGGGCGGAATCAGCTCTTTCACCGATCCGAACGGTGCGGATCTCACCGGTCAGATCACCGGTTCAACCTGGATCAACCCCACGACGCTGCAAGTGCAGTTTGCGACGCAAACGCTGGCGGGAAATTACTCGCTCTCGCTCAGTCCGCAGATACAGGCGGTCGATGGAACGCAGATGGATCAGAATGGGAACTACATCCCCGGCGAAGCGGATGATGGCTTTACGGCCAACTTTTCACTCGTGCCCGCCGCTGCAGTTGTCAATCGCGGCATTCTCTACAACAACAGCGTTTTCGACAACAATACCCCCGCCGCAGGTGTGGGTGATAACGCCGCCATCGCTCCCGACAAAACCGCCTTGCTCCCCGGTCAAACCGCGACGTTTGCCAACTACACCAGTTACGATAAAGGCATCAACGGACTGGTGATCGACGCCACGAATTTGACCAACGGTGCGGCTCTCAATGCAAGTGATTTCATCTTCAAGACCACCATCGACGGCACCACCTGGGTCGCCGCCCCGCCACCCACGGGCGTCTCATTCCGGGCGGCGGATGGCATCAACGGTTCCGACCGGATCGAACTGCTTTTCGCCGATCTGTCCATCCGAAACGCATGGCTTCAGGTGACCGTCAAAGCCGACGCCACCACCGGCCTCGCCGCTCCCGATGTGTTCTATTTCGGAAACCTGGTCGGTTGCAGCGGCAATCACGTCAACCAGGCCATCGTCAATAACACAGATGCGATCGCCGCACGGATCAAAATCAATACGGCGGCCACCATCACCTCCGTGCTTGATTACAATCGTTCCGGCATGGTCACCAATACAGATGTGATTACCGTCCGCATCAATAACCTGCACTCGATCCCCTTGATTGTGGGGCCTTAATACGACGGCGCGACTGATTCATTCGTTGTTCGGGGGAACTGCGAAGCGGCTGTGGTCAATGTCAACGGCGTAGACCATGGTTTCGGATTGGGCTTCTGCGGAAACGGCGTCAGTCGGCCACGCGCCGATCGCCGGGGTCGCGGGTTACTTTGCGACACCCCCGAACGGAGGTTCGCGATGATTCATCACCACCGATTCCGATCATCCCCATCCGGTCTTCGACAACCGCCTCGACCGCGACTGCACCGCCACCGGCATGGACCTGAGCGCGCCCATTTTTCGTAGGGAATATCAGTTTAAGGGCCCGATAAGCCGATGTGAGATACAACGTTGCCCAAACGAGCGATGGCGGATTTCGTAAAAATTGGAAAATCCGGGCCGGGAGGATCCAGGCCACGTAAGATTAAAGGTGGTGTAGACACACGGTTAGGATTCTCTTAACCTGTGACGGTTGCGTGATGACGCACCGCCGAAGTCGGGTGGTGTGTTCCGGGTGCAAGGACGTGCCCGATTCGCTGGAGGTTTAAAGAAGATGTCTTTGTCGATGCCCCAAACCAAGTCGCCGACCATGTCGATCATCAAACCGAGCGTAAGAGCCGTTCCTAAAACACTTGAACGCTCCATGCTCGATTTTATTCATTCCCCGCAGGATTTGCGAAATCTGTCGATGGATGAGTTGGGGGTATTGGCCGGGGAAATGCGGCTTCGGATCGTCGAGGCGGTCAGCAAGAACGGCGGGCATCTGGCCTCCAATCTGGGCGTGGTCGAACTCACCCTTGCCCTTCATTATGTCTATGATTTCGGTGCGTATCCCAAGGGTCCGGATCGGCTGTTGTTTGATGTCGGTCATCAGAGTTACGCGCACAAGATGCTCACTGGCCGGGCGGGCGATTTTTCGATGTTGCGGAAGAAGGGGCATGTCAGCGGATTCCCCAATCCGTTTGAGAGTCCTTATGACCTGTTCGCCGTCGGCCATGCCGGCACGGCCATCAGCACCGCCGTGGGATTGGCGCGGGGCGATCAACTGATGAATCGCCAGAACCATATTGCCGCCATTGTGGGCGATGCGTCGATCGTCAACGGGCTGGCGTTTGAAGGTTTGAATGGCGCGGGAATGCTGCGTCGGCAATGTTTGATTGTGCTGAATGACAACGGCATGAGCATCAGCAAGCCGCAGGGCGCGTTTGCCCATTATCTGGAGCGCGTGCGGGTCAGCAGCACCTATGAGGAAGCCAAGAAGGTGGCCGAGAAGATTGTCGGTCGATTGCCCACGAGTGTGGGAGGGACGATCGAAGGGATTTGGCACCATCTGAAGGAAGGCTTCAAAGGCGCGATGTGGCCAGGGCAAATGTTTGAGAGCCTCGGCGTAAAATACATGGGCCCGCTGGATGGGCACGATCTGCCGGGCCTCATCAACATGCTCGGCGAACTGAAGCACGTAAACACACCGGTCCTGCTTCATGTAAAAACGGTCAAAGGCAACGGTTACGAGATCGCCGCCAGCGAACCGACGCGGTTTCACTCGCCCGCCGCTTTTCAGGTGGAAGGTTGCCGGGTTACGATCAACAAGGGCACCGGCAAATCGTGGACGACCGCGTTTGCGGATGCCATGATCGAGTTGGCGAAGAACGATTCCCGCGTGATCGCCCTGACCGCCGCCATGCCGGATGGCACGGGGTTAAGCAAATTTGAGACTGTCTTCCCCGATCGCTACATCGACAGCGGCATCTGCGAAAGCCACCTGACCGCCATGGCCGCCGGCATGGCCAAAAGCGGCCTTCGCCCCTTCGCGGCCATCTACAGCACCTTCATGCAGCGGGCCTTCGATCAGGCCTGGCAGGAAGTGATTCTCAATGGCATGCCGGTCGTCTTCTGCATGGACCGCGCCGGATTTGTCGGCGACGATGGAGCCGTTCACCACGGGTTCTGCGATCTGGCCTTTCTCCGCCCCATGCCCGGCATGGTGCTGATGGCCCCGAGCGATGAAGCGGAACTGAATCGTTCCCTGCGATTCGCCCTGTCGCTGCAAACCGCCAGCGCCCTGCGGTATCCCCGCGACAATGTCCCGACGGAGAATTTCGAGGCGGTCATTGATGAAGACCTGCGAGTCGCCGCCTCGCAGGAATGGGCCATCGGGCAAAGCCGCGTGTTGCGGGATGGCCCGGATGCGACATTGATCGCCTATGGTGCCCTGGCGCAGAATGCCATGCAGGCAGCCGAGGCGTTGGCTTGCGAGGGGATTGAGGTGTCGGTGATCGACGCCCGCTTCTGCAAACCGATCGACGCCGCGATGCTGTCCCGCGTGTTGAAGCCCGGCCATCCGGTGCTGACGATTGAGGATCACTCGTTGCAATATGGCTTCGGCAGCGCGGTGATCGAGCACGCCGTCACCCATGGCCTGCCGACAATGTCCCTCAGCCGGCTGGGCATGCCCGATCGACTGGTGCCGCACGCCACCCGAAAAGAGCAGTTGGCGGAAGTGGGTTTGGACGCCGCGGGAATCGCGGGTAGCACAAGGGATGCGATTCGACGGGCTGCCTCTTTGATGTCCGAAAAACAATTTGCGTAAGTCTTTCCGGTCCCCTCCCCCCATGTACTCATGGGGGGAGGGTTAGGGTGAGGGAGAATTTCTTCATGGCGAGAAGACGTTCGGTTTCCCGACTCGGCGGAAAAAAAGGCAAGACCCCTCACCCTAACCCTCCCCCCGGAGTACCGGGGGGAGGGGACTGAAAATCTTATGCGAAACCTCGCCCTTCCAGCCGATACGACGATTGAAGCCGCCCGCATTCAGATCGCGGTATGGCAGCGATTCGGAACGGATCGACGTGTCGCGGCCGCCATACGATTACACGCAGACGCCCGCCGCGCTTGCGAAGCATTGATTCAAATTCAAAACCCCGAATACAGCGCCGCGCAAGTCCGGTTGGCCGCGCTCCGATTGCGAGTTGGCGAAGAACTGTTTCGCAAGGCCTGCCCTGAAAGCCATGTTCTGACTTGAGGGAAACAGAGTGGAATCCGAAGAGCAATCGCAGGTGATTGGCCGCATCGTGGGTTTGCTCGATGCGGCGGGCATTCGCTACGTGCTTTGCGGATCACTGGCGAGCATCTCGTATAGCCAACCCCGCGCCACATATGACGTTGATCTGATCATCGATCCCACCCTCCCCCAATTAAATGCGCTGGTGGCTTTGATGAACCCGGAAGAATACTACGTCAGTCCCGAAGCGGCTCGCGCGGCCTATGCGGAGCGCTCGATGTTCAACGCGATCGACTTTTTAACGGGGTGGAAAATCGACCTGATGATGCTCAAGCCCGGTTTGTACGACGCCCAGGAGTTTAACAGGCGAATCGAGCGTGAGGTGCTGGGAAAAAGAGTTTCCGTCCTGACGCCCGAAGATTCAATGCTCAGTAAATTGAATTGGCGCAAGGATTCCCGATCTGAACGCCAGTACGAAGATGTCGTCAAGGTGGCGGCGGCGCAGTGGGCGCAACTCGATCTGGCCTATCTCCGCCTCTGGGCCGCAGAGTTGGGGGTTGCCGGGGATCTCGAGCAGGTTCTCCGCGATGCAGACGAATTGCGGCCGCGGTGAGTGCCTTTGATAGAGTGTCAATGAGGCGTCGTGCTCAGGGTGCAGGACATAACCTGCGGCATTCAGGTGGCATGGGCGTCTCGCCCATGCGGTTGCGGTACTCCGCAACTATGGCCGGTATTCCGGACAATCCAACAAGAGCTGAGCGATCTTTCACGCTCATACGACATCGTGGAGTACCGCAACCATGAGCGGGTTCAAGCCGATGAGCCCGGATAATTCAAACTCACCACGAAAGCACGAAGAACACGAAAAAAAACCAGGCGATATGCTTTGTCATCTGCGCAACCTGCGCCGGCATGAACCCCCTTTGAATTATTGCTAATTTCCTATTCTCAAGGTCTTTATTCGTGTTCTTCGTGCTTTCCTGGTGAATAATCCGGGCGTGTTAGATCACAGGCACCTCAACCTTAACTTTCCAATGTCGCGGCGTTTGATCCAATGCCTTCACCGTGTTCTAAAATGTATTCCAAATAACGCCGTCACCTGACCAAAACCACCCTTTTCCCCGAGGTCAAAAACAGCCGCCGCCCTTCCTGCCGATCCATCGGATGCCCCCCGGTAAACGAACCAAACGCGGGCAGAATCGCACAGCGCGATTCATCGAACACAAAGCACGGCACGCGCACCGTCGAGCGATCGTGATCGTTTAGAATCACCACCGGATGAACATGCCCCGCCAACACCGGAAGCGGTTGATCGTATCGGGGACCATGCGAGAGAATCAGCCCGGAATCCGCGAACGGCTCTTCCGTTTCAGGAATGTTCCAATCGACCGGAAGGCGACCGGCGGAACGATCGTGGTTGCCGCGGATCAGCAGCATGGACACCGTCGCATGCGATTGCCGCCAGCGCGACACCACCTCGGATAGTTCCGGTTGATGCGAATTTTTCGCGTGGATAAAATCGCCCAGCACGATGAGTCGGCGGGCGGAAGTGACGGCGATCAGTTCGTCCAACCGCCGCAGGTCTTTTTCACTGCCGCCGGAAGGAACGGGAAAACCCGCCTTGCGGAATGCGGCGTCTTTTCCAAGATGCACATCGGCGACGATGACCGACTGCTCACGCGGCCACCAGATCGCGCGATCGGCCAACAGGTGCAGCGGTTCACCGCCGAATTCCACCGCCATCGATCCGGAATACACCGACGCGCAGATCCGATTGGCGGGGATTCGACTTCGGCTGGGGGAAGAGTTGTACCACAAAGCATATCCCGGCCAGAACGTCTTGCCGCGAGGGGATCATGGAAGGTCACGCGGCATTCCTGGCGAAGATAGTTACCCTTCTCAATGGCGCGGGGATCCAACATATGCTCTGCGGTTCCGTCGCGAGCATGGCTTACTCAGGGCCGCGAAACACCAACGATGTTGACATAGTCATTCGCGCCACGTTGCAACAGTTGAACGCATTCCTTTCGACAATTGATGACGACCTGTACTACATCAGCCCCGAGGCGGCCCATGAGGCGTTCAAAGCACAATCGATGTTCAACCTGATTGATTTCAACTCCGGATGGAAAGTCGATTTGATCTTCCTGAAATCACGCGAGTTCGAGGTGGAGGAATTCGAGCGGCGGGTTCCGGGCAATGTGTGGGGCGTCGAATCCCCCCCGTTTCATGGCCGAGCCTCAAGAACCAGATTAAAAGGAGTCTGCGTTGCACGGCGGAACCGCGTGAATCCGCCGTCCAGCGCGACCTTTCTGATGGTCGATTCACCGGCTTGCGCACCGAGCGCCGGCCCGTGATGAGCGATCGATGCGGGGACGCAGATCATGGTTGAGGCGGCATAATAAACCCGACCGACCGGGTTGAAATTGTCTTCAGGGGCATCGCCGGCGAATGGCTCAACGATCATCCAGGTGCCGTCGGAGGCCAACGTCTTTAACACGTGGCGCGCGGCACCCGTGGGGTCTCCCATGTCATGCAAACAGTCGAAGTGAGTGACGAAGTCGAACGGTTTACCACCGGCGTCAGGGTAATCGGTGCTTTTTGCAGTCTCGAACGTGACGCGATCCGCCACGCCGGCGGCGTGAGCGCGGCTTCGGGCAAGATCGATCGAGTCCGCGTGGAAATCAAAACCCCAGAAGCGAGAATGAGGATAGGCCTCGGCCATCAGGATCGTCGAGGTGCCCAATCCGCAACCCACATCCGCCACACTGGCACCGGCTACGAGTTTGGGCACGACGCCATCCAGCGAGGGAATCCAATGGGCCACGAGGTTACCCGCATAATTGGGGCGGAAGAATCGCTCGGTGCCGACAAACAGATCGTGGTGGTGGTCGCACCAATCCAAACCGCCACCCGTGCGAAAATTTTCCTGCATCCGAGGCTCGGCTTTCATCACGGCGGCGATGATCTGAAATGCGCCGCCGATGAAGCAGGGACTCGTTTCGTCGGCCAATGCGCAGGCCTGCTCCGGTGAGAGAGAATATTTCTTTGCAACAACATCGTAATCGACGTAGCCCCCGGCGGCCTGGTTATTCAGCCACTCGCGAATGTAGCGCTCGTGCGTATGGGTATGGGTCGCCAACTCGGTGGGAGTCAGCGGACCATGGGCCGCGAGCGCTTTGTAAAGCCCGAGTCGGTCCCCGATCAGCACCAGCGCCGCACTCATCCCCGCGCCGATATCGCCGACGGCCTTTCCCATGAAATCCTGAAGCTTGTTCGGATCGACGCGGGTGTTCATGGCGATCTCCTGGAATGTGCCAACCTTGGGAATTATCCCACAAGCATTGTTTCACGCAAGATTCTTTCTCTGACGAAAACCACTCCCGCACGCGATGCAAACCGGAACCGCTCATCGCCTATCCTCAATTTTCTTCGTAGGCCCTTTTGACACTTCGCGCCGCTGTCATCCCGGATAGCCGGCGAATCAAGTCGTAGCATGGGCTACCAGCCCATGTTTTCAATTCAAAAAACATGGGCTAGTAGCCCATGCTACGTAAAAGCTCCTGCATCGTTTCCAACCGATCCGCCTCCGCCGGTTTCTTATCTTTCCTGATCCGCAAAATCTGCGGGAACCGCAGCGCGATCCCCGATTTGTGCCGCGGCGACAACTGGATCGCCTCGAACCCGATCTCAAATACCATCAGCGGTTCGATCGTATGCACCGGCCCGTGCCGCCCCGTTGTGTGACGGCGGGCGAAGCGGTCGATCTCGACGATCTCCACATCGGTCAATCCGGAATACGCCTTGGTAATCGGAACCAGCGAGCCGTTATCCCACACGCCAAACGTGTAATCCGTCAGCAGCCCCGCACGCCGGCCACGGCCAGGTTCGGCGGCGATCATCACCGCATCCATCGTGTACGGCTCCACCTTCAGCTTCCACCACAATCCCGTTGGCCGGCCCGGTTGATAGGGGGATGCCAGTCGTTTCAGCATGATGCCCTCAACGCCGCGCGATCTGGCTTCCTCCATGATGTGCAGCACTTCATCCCACGTTTCGTAATGCAGCGGGGTGGATTTGCGAAGGGTGGAAGTTGTCGGGAAACTGGTTTCAAGCATGGCCCGCCGTTCGACAAGCGACCGATCGCGGACATCTGCGCCATCTATTTCAAGCGCATCAAATGCAATGAACGTCACCGGCACCTCCGGCCAGAAGGTCATCTCGACGGTCTGCCGATTCAATCGCCGTTGCAGGCGGATGAAAGGTTCCGGTTTGGAAGTCTCATCGTTCCACGCGACGATTTCCCCATCCAGCACCGTGCCTTCCGGAAGCGCCGATGCCGCCTGAATGATTTCCGGAAATGCGCCGGACACCACTTCATCGCCGCGCGACCAGAGGGTGATCTGACCGGCCCGCCGAATCAGCTGCGCGCGGATGCCGTCCCATTTCCATTCGATCAACCAATCCGCGATGGCCCCAAGCGAAGAGGTGCCATCGTGCAGCGCGTGCGCCAGCATGAACGGGTACGGCGTCCCCGAATCGGCGACGGCGGCGGGATCGTGCCGTGCGAGAAGCCGATCCATCGTCGTCTCATCCGGCATCCACTGGCCCGCCAACCGATGCGCCATCACCGCGGAACTCACATCCGCCACTTCCGCCAGCGCCCGGATCAGCAACTGCTTGGAAACGCCGACGCGGAAATTCCCGCTCAACAATTTGTGGAAGACCAACCGCTCATCGGTGTTCAGTTGCGACCAGGTGCCCAAGATCACTTCTCGCTGGCTGTCCTGCGTGATGCTCCCCAATGGCCGCACCCGCTCTTCAACGATTTCGTGGAGCGACGGCGCATTCGTGTCGGCCACCGTTGGAACCAGCAGTGAAATGGTTTCCGAAAGATCACCCACCACGCGATAGCATTGATCCACCAGCCAATCCGGATAGCCCGAGGCTTCGGCGGCCCATTGCCGTAGAAGTCGCGACGACACCGCCTTGCCGATCTTGCGGCCGGAGACGATGAAAATCGCCCACGCCGCATCCAACGGCGGGGCTTCCCGAAAATATCGACCGAGCGCGGCGATCTTTTCGCTCGTTCGCGTCGTCTCGTCCAGCTCGAAATAGAGCGCGGTGAATCGCTTCACGCTTCCCCCTCCACCACCGGCGTCTCCACCGTTTCTTCCGATTCTTCTTCATCACCCCCGAAGCGCGTTTGCAGGGCGGAGGATTGTTTGCCGCGCTCGCGCATGAGTTTGACGAGGGCATCGGTGTAGCCGTGCGTGGCGATGATGTGGTCGGCTTCGGTCTGCTCGATCGTTTCGAGCAGCGCGGGGAAATCGACGTGATCCGAAAGCACGAACCCGCGATCCGCCCCGCGCCGGCGGCGGAACCCGCGCACCTGCATCCAGCCAGAAGCCACGCCGCTGGAGAAGGGTGCGAACTTCCGGGCCCACGTCGAATTCATCGCCGAAGGCGGCGCGATCACCATCGCCTTGCCGCGATGCAGCTTGGCGTTTTCAACGCTCGCATATCCCGCCGGCGGTAGCTCGATTCCCGATCCGCGATACGCCTCGGTGATGGCATGCACCGCCCCATGCAAAAGAATCGGCCCGAGATTCGCATCCAGCCCGGCCAACACGCGCTGGGCCTTGCCCAGCGAATACGCCAGCAAAATACTCGTGCGTCCGACCGCCTGATTCCCGGCCCACCACGCGTTGATGTCGGCTGCCACCACGCTTGAATCGATCCACCTGAAAATCGGCAGCCCGAACGTGCATTCGGTGATGAGGGTATGGCAGCGCACCGGTTCAAACGCACGGCAGGTCGGATCGGCCTGCCGTTTGTAGTCCCCGCTGATCACCCAGATTTCACCGGCGGATTCGATGCGGATCTGCGACGATCCCAGCACATGCCCGGCCGGGTGCAGCGACACCCGCACGCCGTTCAGTTCGATGATTTGACCATAGGGAATCGGATCAATCACCGCATCGCGCCCCATGCGATGGCGGAGAATATTGACGCCGTCCGAGGCGGTGAGATATCGATCGGAACCCCGCCGGGCGTGATCGGAGTGGGCATGCGTGACGATGTTCCGGGGAACGCTTTTCCAGGCGTCGATGTAAAAGTCCCCGGCAGGGCAGAAGAGTCCACGGTCGGTCTCGATGATGAGAGATTGATTCGGCATCGTCGGAAAAATATTAGGCATGGCGAACTTAGGATGCGAAAAATATTTCAACGTGTTCATCGTCCCAAGTGATGAGCATTTTTCAGAATCGCACTAAAAAAAGCCCCTCCCCTTAAACTCGATCTTCTCTATATAAGGAATTGAATGGCAATCGACGCAATTATTTTCGATGTGGATGGCACGTTGATCGACAGCAATGCCGCACATGTGGAAGCCTGGTCAACCGCGCTCGGCACTCACGGCTATCGTGTTTCACCGGATCGAATCGCGGTGGAGATCGGCAAAGGCGGGGACAAACTGGTGCCGTCGATCCTGGGGGACGCGATTGAGAAAAAAGACGGGGATGCCTTGCGGAAGGAGCATTCCAAGGCATTTGCACGTCTCGCAAACGCCGCCGCGTTGAAAGTATTTCCCGGGGTCGAGGCTCTGCTCACCGACCTGCGTTGCCGGGGTTTGAAAACGGCACTGGCGACTTCCAGTACGAAGAGCCATCTCGAAACCACGCTGCACAGCGCAGGCATCGACTTAACGAAACTCGTCGATGAGGTCATCACTGCGGACGATGTCTCAGAGAGCAAACCCGCCCCCGGGCTACTGTTGACGACTCTCAAGAAATTGAAACTGTCACCAGCCCAGGCGGTGATGGTCGGCGACACGCCATATGACATAGACGCCAGCCGGGATGGTGGATTGGTTTGTCTGGGGCTGCTTTGCGGCGGATTGAACGACGCGGAAAAATTGCGTTCCGCCGGTGCCCGAGTCGTCTATCGCGACCCGGCGGATTTGCTGGCCCATCTCGATAAAGCGATGAAAATCGCCTCGCCCGGTTCGGCCCATCTGGATCAATCACTGATCGAATCGCTCATGCGCGTGGCCTTGGTCGTTGCGCTCGATGGCATGGAACACGGTGAAGCGCCGATCGGCGCAGTGCTGGCGCGCGGCGACGGCACGATCCTCGCCCGGGGGTACAACGAATTGAACGGCTCGAAAAATAAAACCGCTCATGCCGAGATCGTCGCCTTCTCCCGTGCGGCCGGGCAGTCGCCACCGGAGTCGCGGGATCTCATCCTGGTCTCGACGCTCGAGCCCTGCGTGATGTGTCTGGGAGCGGCAATGGAGGCGGCGGTCGATACGATCCTCTACGGCCTCGGCGCCCCGGCCGATGGTGGCACTCGGCGGGTTCGACCGCCTTCCAGCCCCGAAAGTCAGATGCCCCGCCTCGTGGGGAACGTGTTGGCGGAGGAGAGTCGGGCAATGTTCAAAGAATTCTTACGGCAAGGCAATGCCAGCCCGCCGCAGGTGGAGTTTGCAAAGCAGTTGTTGAAGCTCACGTAGAGATTCCAAAGAAATAGTTTCCAATCTTTTCTAGCGGCTGTGCCGAAGGCACGCGTTTTTCGACTTTAAATACAAAAGACGCGTG
>JANXVV010000117.1 GCA_025351525.1 Humisphaera sp.
AGAGTCGGATGCGGCGTTGTGAGAGTCGGATGCGGCGTTGTGAGAGTCGGATGCGGCGTTGTGAGAGTCGGATGCGGCGTTGTGAGAGTCGGATGCGGCGTTGTGAAGGTCGGATGCGGCGTTGTGAAGGTCGGATGGGGCGTTGTGAGAGTCGGATGGGGCGTTGTGAAGGTCGGATGCGGCGTTGTGAAGGTCGGATGCCGCGTTGTGAGAGTCGGATGCGGCGTTGGGGGAGTCGCCGAGCGGGGGTGAGGGGGAGAACAACGCAATGACGAATTCACGAAATTCGAATTCACGAATCAATGACGAATGACGAATGACGAATGACGAAATGGGCAATTCGTTTCAGCCATTCTTCCCTCCGAATTCCTTGCGCTTCCTTTGCGCTCCCGGCGTCTTTGCGCCCGCCTTTGTCTTCCGGGACGAGCAGAAGAAAGACCTGCCGCAAAGGCGCAAAGAGCGCAAAGAGGGACGCGAAGAATTCAATCGGAGTGCGCTGTTTTTCCTTCGGTTTCATCATTCCCTCATTCGTACTTCGTCATCGATTCGTGAATTCGAATTTCGTCATTCGTCATTCTCCCCCGGCCCGTCTGGTTGTGGACTCCATTATTTATCCTTCTCCCCTCCCGCCTAAAACTCTGCTACCCTTGCCTGTCCGATGACCGCCCCCGAAGTTCCATCGCCTCTGTCCTCCGCCCGCTCGCCGCTGGGGGAGTTGCTGCTGTTGGCGGGGCCGACGGTGGCGCAGATGGCTTCCTATACGCTGATGCAGTTCATCGACACCTGGCTGCTGTCGCGGTTCGGGGACAACCGGGTCACGGGGCTCGAGCCGACGGCGGCGTCCAACGCGGGGATGCTTTCGTTTGCGCTCATCAGCGTGGGGTTCGGCACGTTGATGGTGGTGAACACGCTGGTCAGCCAGTGTTTCGGGCGCGGGGATCGGCGGGGGTGTGGGCAATATCTGTGGCAGGGGGTCTGGTTCGCGCTGTTGTATTCGCTCGTGCTGCTGGCCCTGCTGCCGTTCGCACGGTCGATTTTTCGGCTGTTTGGCCATGCGGAAATGCTCGTGGCGGTGGAGGCGACGTATCTGCGCATCATGATCGCGGGGGCGGGGTTGAAACTGGTGCAGGTGGCGTTCTCGCAGTTCATGCTGGCGATCGACCGGCCCATGGCGGTGCTGATGGCGACGGTGATCGGCGTGAGTGTCAATGCGCTCGCGGCGTGGATTTTCATCTACGGGAAACTGGGCCTCGCGCCCATGGGCATCCGGGGCAGCGCGCTCGGGCAGAACGTGGGGGTGTTGGTGGAGATGGCGGTGCTCATTCTGCTGGCCTGCCGCCGGGACACGCGATTGGCGTACCATCTGCGCGAGTGGAAATTCCGGTGGAGGCAGTTCCGCACCATGCTGGCGGTGGGACTGCCCTCCGGCGCTCAGCTCACGGCGGATGTGCTGGCGTGGTCGCTGTTCAGCGTCTGGGTGATGGCCCCGTTCGGCACCGAGACGATGGCCGCCAACGCCTTCACATTCCGGTTCTATTCCGTCAGCTTCATGCCCGCCTACGGGATCGCCATGGCGGTCACGGCGCTGGTGGGCCGGTACATTGGCGCGGGCCATCCGGAGGTGGCGGCACGGCGGGCGTGGCTGGGGTTCGTGCTGGCCGCCGGATACATGCTGGGCTGCGGGGTGCTGTTTCTGCTAGGCCGGCATCAGCTGTTGAAACTGTTCACGGGCAACCCGGAGATCCTGCGGATCGGCTCGACGCTGCTGGTGTACGCGGCGATCTATCAGTTCTTCGACGCGATGTACATCATTTACAACGGCGCCCTGCGCGGAGCGGGCGACACGCTGGTCCCGGCGGTGGTGACGATGACCCTGTGCTGGGGGATCACCGTGGCGGGAGGGCGAGCGATCGCCACGCATCTGCCGCAATATGGGGCGGCGGGGCCGTGGGTGGCCTCGACGATTTATGGCATCCTTCTCGGCACGTTCAGCTACCTGCGGTTTGTGCGCGGAGGATGGCGGAGGATTCATCTGAACGGGGCAGCCTCGAATGTCGGGGCGATTGGCGTTACAGTGGCGGATTCGTGAGTGAAACCGAGACGATTGTTTGAATCCGAATTATTGAGCCGTCTCTCTTGCGAGGCGCGTCTTGGCGGTACGGTGAGACTTTTCAGGTTCGACTCAGAAGAGCCACAGAGAACAGAGAGGGTTGCACAGAGGAAAAAAGCGAGAAAGAAAGATTGAATTGATTTCTCCGTGCCGGCCTCTGTGTTCTCTGTGTCCACTGTGGCTCCCCCCGATGTTGGAACGGCGAAGTTGCGATATCGTTTTGGAAACTGTTCCGTCGAGACGCGCCTCGCAAGCGAGACGGCTAAATAATCAAATGCGAAAAATACCATGACCCAAGAGAC
This sequence comes from Humisphaera sp., assembly GCA_025351525.1. Classification (GTDB taxonomy): domain Bacteria; phylum Planctomycetota; class Phycisphaerae; order Tepidisphaerales; family Tepidisphaeraceae; genus JANXVV01. The sequence continues at coordinate 2,413 of JANXVV010000117.1, forward strand.
CCCCGACAAGAAGAACTACAAGACGACGTTGAACCTCCCGCAGACGGCGTTCGCGATGGAGGCGAAGCTGACGGTGAATGAGCCGAAGCGCCTGGCGATGTGGCGGGAGGGGCGGCTTTACGAGAAAGTCCTCACCGACCGGGCGACGAACGGGAAGGGCAAGTGGGTGCTGCACGATGGCCCGCCGTTCGCGAACGGGGATATCCACATCGGGCATCTGATCAACAAGACGCTCAAAGATGTGATCCTGCGCTTCCGGACGATGGAGGGATATGAAACGCCGTATGTGCCGGGGTGGGATTGTCATGGGTTGCCGATCGAGCACAAGATTCAGGAGGAGGTGAAGAAGGCGGGGAAGGATTTCCGGGCGATGGGGACGGTGGAAGTGCGGCAGTTGTGCTACGCCTCCGCCGAGCATTTTGCCAAGGCGCAGGGGGAGCAGTTTCAGCGATTGGGGATCCTCGGGGATTGGGCGAATCCGTACCTGACGATGAAGCCGGAGTATGAGGCGGAGACGCTGGAAGTGTTCGCGCGGTTTGTGGAGGCGGGGTTGGTGTACAAGCAACTGAAGCCGGTGCCGTGGTCGGTGGCCAGCCAGACGGCGCTGGCGGATGCGGAGTTGGAATACAAGGATGTGGAGGATGCGAGCGTGTATGTGGAGTTCCCGGTGGAGGCGGGGACGGAGGTCGCAAAGAAGTTTGATCGGCCGGTCTATCTGATCGTGTGGACGACCACGCCGTGGACGCTGCCTGCGAATCTGGCGATCGCGGTGAATGCGACGATGCAGTACGCCTTTATCGAGTACACGCGGGCGGGGGAGAAGCGGATCGGCATCGTCGCCTCCGAACTGTGCGACAAGGTGTTTGGTCCCGGTCTCGGGCAGGGGATCGAAGAGGTGCGCGTGCTGGGGGAGATGATGACGGGGGAGGAGTTGTCGAAACGGGCGGAGTATGTCCATCCGTTCATTGAGTACAAAGGGCCGATTCTGACCGCCGACTATGTGACGGCGACCGATGGCACGGGGATGGTGCACACTGCGCCGGGGCATGGGGAGGATGACTACGACACGGGGCGCAAGCACGGGCTGGCGGTCTACTGCCCGGTACTGGCGAGCGGGCGGTTCGACGATACGGTGCCGGAATTTCTGCGGGGGAAGACGGTCAAAGAATCCAACGGGTTGATCACTGAAGAACTCAAAAGTCGCGGGCGGTTGTTCGGGGTGCAGAACATCCTGCACAGCTATCCGCACGATTGGCGGACGAAGACCCCGATCATTTTCCGGGCGACGGAGCAGTGGTTCATCGCGATGGACAAACCGTTTCAGTTGAGCGGCGATACGGGAACGCCCCAATCCTTGCGCGAGCGGGCGATGACGGCCACGGAGGACGGGGTGGATTTCATCCCCGCCTGGGGACAGGCCCGGCTGCAGGGCATGTTGCAATCGAGGCCGGATTGGTGCATCAGTCGGCAGCGGGCGTGGGGCTTGCCGATCCCGGTGTTTTACAATGAGAAGGATGAGCCACTGCTCACCCCGGCGAGTGTGCGGGCGGTGGCGAAGCGGGTCCGCGAAAAGGGATCGGATGTCTGGTTCACTGAGACGCCGACGGAACTGCTGAGCTGCGATCAGACGGCGTGCCCGATTCACTTCGGCGAGACGGCCAAACTCCGTAAGGAAAAAGACATCTTCGATGTGTGGTTCGAGTCGGGCAGTTCGTGGCGGGCGGTGTTGCAGAGCCGGTCCACTTTGAAATTCCCCGCCGATCTGTATCTGGAAGGCTCGGATCAGCATCGCGGCTGGTTCCAGTTGTCGCTGCTTCCTTCGCTCGGCGCGACCGGGCAGGCGCCCTACAAGCAGGTGTTGACGCACGGGTTCGTAGTGAAACCAGATGGCACGAAGGTCAGCAAGAGCGACAAGGAATATGTAAAAGCCGTCGATGAGATCAACCGCCATGGGGCCGATGTGCTGCGTCTGTGGTGTTGCAGCGTCGACTACCAGAACGACATTCCCGCCAGCCCCAAAGCCCTTCAGGAATTTGGCGACAAGTATCGCAAGATCCGCAACACGCTGCGCTACCTGCTGTCAAACCTGTACGATTTCGATCCGAAGACCGATGCCCGGGAGGTGCCGCCGAACAGCCTCGATGGATGGGCGATGTATCAACTGGATCTGCTCATCGCCGACGTGACCGAATCGTACGATGTCTATCAACTGCACCGCGTCTTTCGGTTGCTGCATGATTTCTGCTCGGTGCAGGTCAGTTCCATCTACGGCAATGCGATGAAGGATCGGCTGTATTGCGAAATGCCGAACAGCCCGCTGCGCCGTCGCTGTCAGACGGTGATGCACGCGATGGTGATCGCGCTCAGCAAGCTGCTCGCCCCGATGCTGGTGTTCACCGCCGATGAGGTGTGGGAACACATCCCGCACAAACCGGGGAAGGATGCGGCGCTGCAATCCATCCATCTGGCCTGGCTGCCGGAGACGAGTGACGCGGAGGTGGATGAGGATCAGAAGGAGGAGTGGGAACTGTTGATGCGGCTGCGCGAGGATGCCCTCGGCCAGCTCGACAAGCTGAAAAAAGAGTCGGGCCTGAACAAGGCCGGCGAGGCGGAGATCGTCTATCAGGTGGATGATGATGCGCTGCGGCGAAAGCTCCAAGCCTACGGCACCGATCTGGAAGACCTGGTGGGCTGCGGCCATTATGCCTTCGCGGAAAAGGACACGCCCGGCCCGGCGGTGACGGTGAAAGTGGTTGATCGCCGCAATGATTACGCGGCGTGCGCCCGAAGCTGGAAGCGCCGCCCCGATGTCGGCAAAGACGCCGACTACCCGGATCTGTCCACCCGCGATGCGATGGCGATGCGGGCGATCGGGAGTCTTCCGTAGCATGGGCTAACAGCCCATGATTGATAGAGGCTCATTATTGAGCCGTCTCGCTTGCGAGGCGCGTCGGACGGGATGATCGCTCGGACACGGCTCGCAAGCGAGACCGGCTAAATAATCAGGACGATAATTTTTTAAGATCGAGTCAAAAACATGGGCTGGTAGCCCATGCTACGGAAGAATTGAATGCCGTCACCCCTCCACGTCGCGGTGCTGCTCAGCGGTTCCGGCCGCACGCTTCAGAACTTTCTCGATGAGAAAACGGCGGGGCGGCTGGACATCGACATCCGCCTCGTCATCGCCTCAAAACCGGGCCTCGGGGGAAGCGGGCGGGCGATCGACGCCGGTCTCAATCATCATCTCATCGACCGCAAGACCAGCGGCGATCTGCACGAATTCAGCAGTCGCATTTTCGCGCTCTGCGATGAGGCGAAGGTCGATCTGATCTGCCTGGCGGGCTGGTTGAATTTGCTCATCATTCCGCCGCACTATGCGGGGAGGATCATAAATATCCATCCGTCGCTGCTGCCCAGTTTCGGCGGCAGGGGGATGTACGGGCACAAAGTGCATCAGGCCGTCATCGACTATGGCTGCAAGATCAGCGGCTGCACCGTTCACTTCGTCGATGATGCCTACGACAACGGCCCGGTGATCCTGCAGCGCACCTGCCCGGTGATGGAAACCGACACAGCCGACACCCTGGCGCATCGCGTGTTTGAAGAGGAGAAGATCGCGTTTCCGGAAGGCATCCGGCTCTATCAGCAGGGAAGGCTGAAGGTCGAGGGACGGCGGGTGATCTTAGGAAACTTGTAGCATGGGCTACCAGTCCATGCTTTTATTTGATGTTTCAAAAAGACATGGGCTGGTAGCCCATGTTACTGAACGGTCGACAGCTCGAAATTGGAGTACAGCACCCATCCGTCGACCCGGCATCCCAATTCGCGCAGCCAGTCCGCCGTCAGATGATTGCAGTTATGTGCGAACCAGTAATGCTCATCATCGCGGACGAAATAGACATGACTGGATTCGTTAAAAATGATCGTGTCCCGATGGCGATTGAATCGTTCGGTCAATTCTTCCCGCACCGCCGCCGCTTTATTGGCGTCGGCGACGAAACTGAGCAGGCGCGTCGCGGAGAGCGAGTGCATCAGTTCATCGTGCGGTAGAAGCGCCGGAAGTTGTCGACGGCCCAGGGTCGACCCACCGGACCAGAACAGCGCGGCCAAGCCATCGGCATTGCCGGTGTGATTTTCCGCAAACCACTGGTAATCCCCCCAGGCAAATTCCACGAGCCCGCCCTTTTCATCCGGCAATAGCAGGCTGGAATGCCGGCCATAATCGGCGACAAAAACCGTCACCGCGTTCTGCGGCATCATCGGCGGGGTGATGTGCGGCGCGCAGCTAACGGCAAAGAAAAGAATCGAACCGCATAGGACCCATCCCACCTGTGCCGCAACGGCAACGAGGGGAACCGAGAAGGCGCGAAATCGCGAAGTTAAACGCGAAGGAAAACTATTTGTTTTTAATTTCTTCGCGTAAGTTTTCGATTCGAGGACACTCGATCCTCCGCGCGCGTCTCTGTGCTCTCTGTGGTTCAACCGCATTTTTCCCTGGTTCAATAGCGCGGATTAATGTTTGGAAAATCCACCGCTCTTCTGGCCGAACAAACGTGAATCGATGGAGATGCTCCCCGCCCCGGCAAAGAAAAGCAGCAGCGCGTTTCCAAGGAAAAGCAGGTTGGGATGAAATGGAAAGGTGCTGTCCTGAATCCCCATGATCATCATGAAACTGATGAGCAGGGCGGAAGTCAAAAACCCGCTCAGACGCGTGAACAGACCCAGAATGATCAATGCCCCCAACCCCATCTCCGCGAAAGGAAGCGCGTTCAAAAACACTTTCGGAAACCACGGCGGCATGTAGCGCGGCACGCTCTTGATATGCTCGGACACAAATCCCGCCAGCCCCAGAACCGCCAGCTTACGGTACCCGGCGATGCAAAATAGCGCGCCCAGCGGCAACCGTGCCAGCAACAGGCCAAGGCTCATCGAACGGGGAGATTGAAGTGGGTTAGGCATGGTGGTTCCTCTTTCAGATTTATCGGCCGCTTCGGTCGATGTTGATCAATCGTATCTGAACGGACACGATCGGGCCACCGCTTCCAGGAATACGCAAAAAGCTCAATCACGAAAGGACCGCACGTCTTCAGCTTTCTCGCGCTTCGTCAAACCGATCTCTTTTTGTCCCCGATAGAGAAACTGAATGACCACAAAGATCATAAACGACAAACCGGGGAGCATGAGAAGCGCAAAAAGGGTCATGTTGGCCACCGGTAAGCTGCAAATCATCATAGCCATGCAAAATGCAAGATGATGGATTCAGACCGAGGTTGCATTGCGTCGATTCGTCCCTTACAGTGGCAAACCCTTCTGCAGCTCTAGCTCAATTGGATAGAGCATCGGTCTACGAAACCGAAGGTTGCTGGTTCGAGCCCAGCGAGCTGCATTGTCAGGCAAGCCTTACTCGATCATGTCTAGCCCGGTCCATCGCTTCAGCAAATCGGTCGCTTCTTTAGAATCGGTTTGAAAAACAAAGTGGAGGGGGACTTTTTTCGCGCCGTTCCAGTGAGTAGACGCGTCCGCGAGAATGCGCTTGAGTGTGGTGGCGTCCGCCGTCGGCGCGGCTTTGAGCAAGTGGGACGCATCGGTGAAGACGACGATCACGCCGGCTTTTGCGTTCAACCATTCCAGATCCCCGATGCAGTCGGCAAAGGCATCCCAATTCCCGCCGAAGTAGAACGGGAACTGCATCGCCGCGGAAATCTCGTCGTAGAAATTCGACACCGTCTCGGCCTTTTTTCCCCGGACGAAGCGGACGATCAATCCCCGGCTGCCCAAGGCGGAGAGTGCATCGTGCGACTCGGAGGCGGGGGAAACCAGGGCATGCTGATGGGGCGCGGCGGTTGACGTCAGTGGGTTAAGCTTCATGATTTTCACCTGAATAAATGGAAGAAATGTCGGCACTGCCGTTTAAGAAATAGATGAGCCGGAGGCAAACCTTGCCGGCATGGCTCAGCGAATTTTTTTGAACGTGTTGTAGTGATCGTCGGTGTACCAGGCGGTGTCATCGGATCCGGTGATGAGGCGTTCGGTGCCGCGATTGACGCCGGCGCGGTGGGGGTTGACGTCCCACTCACGGTACTTCACGCGCTTGCCGGATTTGTCATTGGTTGCAAGCCGATGTTCGTAGTTGCCGAAGGTGCGGCCACCCTCGTAGCCGTCCATCGCATCGCCGTGTTCGTCAACGTATTTCAATACCGTGATTGCTTGATTGGAAACGCCTTTCGTTGGCATCACCGCGACACCGCTCACGGGTTTACCGGCGGATTTAAGCGGAATTTCATCGGCAAGATAGGCGTCGATTTCCTTCGTGGCGGCTTTGCCCGCCGTCTCGCTCATCATGTGTCCTTCGCCTTTTGCGACGATGGTTTTGCATTCGAGCTTCGCTTTTTTCATCTCTGCGGTAAAGCCCTCGATCTGAGCCGCCGGTGTCTGTTCATCCGTCTCCCCGGCGATAATCAGGAACGTCGGTTGAATCGGTGCCTTGTCGCCCGGCAGCGCAGCGGTCACCGGCCCATGCACGCAGACGACCCCTTCCAGATCGACCCCGGTGCGGGCGAGTTCGATCATGGCCGTGCCACCCACCCCAAATCCCACGGCGGCGATCTGCTTGATGTCGACCCCGGACTGCTTTTGCAGCGTTTTCAGCGCGGCATCGGCGCGGCCGCGCACCTTGCCATGATCCGCTTCGTCCAGTCCCGCCAAAGCGGCGGCCTTCTTTGAATCTTTGGGTACCGCCACGTCTTTGCCATACAGGTCGGCAATGAAGACGACGTAACCAAGCCGGGCAATCTGAGCCGCTTTGTTGCGGGCATCGGCACTGGCAGTACCTTGTTCATCCGCGAACAGCACTCCGGGTCGCCGACCGGTGACAGTTGGATCGAACAACACCGCGCCGACGAAGGAATTATTTTCGAACCGATACTCGACGCGCTTGATGAGGACATCCGCGCGGGCCGATGCCGCCCATCCCAACAGAACGATCAGACTGCCCATCCAACGAAACATGAAATCTCCTTTTGAAGATCAACTCTGTTCAAATTGACTGAACTGACGGTAGCAAAATCACGTTGATTTGAAAGCGGGTTGCGTTTAGGTATTTTGAATGCCGGGTGGCATGGGCGTCTCGCCCAATGCCATCAACTTTACATCTCCCCTAACTCCGTTCTGCATCGCGGTTTATTGAGGTTCGCGCAAGGTGCGGCCTCCTGTCAAGATGGTGGTGCTAAAAAATACACTCAACAGGAGGCCACGGATGGCTACTCTCCCACTGGCGTTGCGTCAGGTCAAGGCAACACTCGAGTCGCAATTTCCCTCCGATCGCATTCTGAAGATCAGCAGGGATCTGGGCCATGTGTGGCGCAAACGCGTGCTGACTCCAGAGGTCACGGTCCAGTTGTTCCTGCTGCAATGGCTCGCCGGCGTGGCCCTGAAGGCACTGCGGCATGTCGCGGGCGTGACCGTCAGCGCCCAGGCGATCTGCCGTGCCAGGATGCGTCTGCCGTTGCGGCTGATGATGGACCTGGTGGCCGCCGGCGTGCCGGAGGGTCCGGCGAAGGTGCTGTGGCGCGGCCTGGAGGTCTACCTCGTCGACGGCATGAGCTTCATGACCCAGGACACCCCCGCCCTGGTCGAGAAGTACGGCAAGCCCAAAAACCAGCGAGGGACGGGCCATGGGTATCCCACGCCCAAGCTGCTGGCCCTGATGGATTTCAACGGCGGTTTCATCCGCAAGGTGATCGCCCTGCCCTGGGCCCGGCAGGAATTCACCTGCCTTTCGCGCCTGTTCAAGGCCATCGGCAAAGGCGCGGTGCTGCTGGGGGACCGGGGGTTGGTGAGCTTCGCCCACCTGGCGCTGCTGATGCAGTCCGGCACCGCCGGGTGCTTCCGCCTGCCGCGAGGGCAGGTCGTCCACAAACGCGGCGGGAAAGCGGCAAAGAACAAACGGGGCGGGAAGACGGGCGGCAAAAAAAAGGGCGGTCCGAAAAAGCGCGGCAAGCGTTCGCGTCAACTCATCAAACGGCTGGGGCCGCAGGATCTGCTGGTTCGCTGGACCGCCGCCGGACGTCCGAAATGGATCGGCCGCAAACGCTTCGAGACCCTGTCCGCCCAGCCCCTGACGTTGCGGCAGATCGCCTTCCGCATCTGCCGCCCGGGTTGCCGGCCGCGTTGGGCGTGGATCATCACCACGCTGATTGATCCCAAACGGTATCCCGCCGGAGAGTTGGTCAAGCTGTACGGCAAACGCTGGCAAATCGAGGTCTACTTTCGCGATCTCAAACGCACCCTGGGCCTGTCCCTGCTCTCGACCAAAACCCCCGAGGGCGTCCGCAAGGAAATCCTCGCGTTCATCCTGTTGTACAATCTGGTCCGCGGCGTCGTCTGCAAAGCCGCCGAACGCCAGGGTGTCGAACCCCACCGCATCAGTTTCACCGACGCCATGAACTGGCTGCTCTGGTCGAGCCCCGGTTCGCCGTTGCCGGACCTGGCGATCAATCGGAAGCGGACACGCAGATCGCCGCCGAGAAGAGTGAAGAACGCACGACATCGATTCCCTCAGTTGAACCAACCGCGAGCCAAGCTCGATAAACCACCGTGCATCGCCATGTTATGAGCGACGTAAAGTTGATGGCATTGGGCG
>JANXVV010000120.1 GCA_025351525.1 Humisphaera sp.
GTCTGCGCCAACGTTCTGTATGTGAATAATCCGTTGGAAATTGCCAGGATCGGCAGCAGAAGGGCTTTCAGCCGGACATGGCCATAAAAAAAGCGGCCAAGGCACGGTAATGTGCACCAGTCCCCGAAGGGGCTGTCTTGGTCGCATCAATAGTATCGTCTATCCCCTTGCGAATGCAAAGAGAAATCCCCTTATTTTTTTAGCACCGGTTAGCCCGGATTATTCACCACGAAAGCACGAAGAACACGAATAAAGACCTTAAAATTAGGGAATTAGCGATAATTTCAAGGGGGGTTTTTACCGGCGCAGGTTGCGCAGATGAAAAAGCACGTCGCCTAGTTTTTTTTCGTGTTCTTCGTGCTTTCGTGGTGAGTTTGAATTATCCGATTTAGCAATTTGTTTCAAACAAAGGAGGATCATTTGATACTCAACTGCAAAATCGAATACGCCGCGGCGAGGCGGATGTCGGGGGAGTCCTTGTCGTGCAACAGTATCTCCAGCGGTTCCTGCCCATCGGTTCTGCCGATCGACCCGAGCGCCATCGCGGCTAAAAAGCGCTGGCGGACATCCTTGCTGGCGGCTCCCTTGAGCGCCACGCCGTAACCGATATCCGATCCCAATTCCCCGAGCGCCCGGGCGGCGGAAAGGGCGATTTCGGGGTACTCGTTGCTGAGGCCGGCGACGATATGACCCTGCAATTTCTGATCCTTGGTCGCGGCGATGGCGACGTAGGCGATCATCACCTCGTCGGGATACCCGCTGACGGAGGCGGCGACCAGCGTGGTGAAGCCGCGCTCGTCGCCCAATCGCCAGAGGGCCTCCGCCGCCTGCAACCGAACTGCGGCCTCCGCGTCCCGCTGCATCGGTAGGAGCAGCCGCACGGCGCTGGAGCTTTCGAGTTTGCCCAGGACGAGGGCGGTGTCGCCGCGAACGCCCGGGTCGGGGTCGGCGGCGGTTCGTTCAAGGTCATGGCTGAAGCGATAATCGCCCAGCCGATGCAGCGCGTAACGCACCGCCACGCGAACGTGCGGGTCGTTGTCATCGATCAACTTCAGCACATCGTCCTTCGCACTGGCCAGCTTGATATCCCCCACTCCCATCGCGGCGGCGAAGCGCACGTTGGGCTCGCTGTCGGCCAGTCCCTTGATGATTTCGCCTTTCAACTTGTCACCGAACAGTCGCGGCCCGGCTTCGAGGGCGTGTCCGCGGACGATTCGATCGCCGGAGATCAGTGCCGCGTCAAATTCCGCCTGTGCCGCCGCCCGCAGTTTGGGATCGAGCGGGATGTTGCGCGCGGGAGGGCTGGGTGGCGTTGGTCGGGTGTCGACGGGGACTTTGCCGGCGTTTTTGGATGAATCGGCGGCGAGGCCGGTCAAGGGCAGGGATAGACAGAGCGACATCAGGAGCGTGCGTTTGAGCATGAGCTTTATTATCGGTCAGATCGAACGATTCGGAAGTGGATTAGTTTGGATTTTGGTACGGCGTTCATTTAAAATGCTTGGCCGCAAAGTCGCAAGGAGCGCAAAGGGAAGCGCAAAGAATTCAATTCTGATTTCTTCCTTGCGACTCCTTTGTGCTCTGTGCGCCTTTGCGGCCGTATTTCTTTTTTCCCCATGCCCATAGGAAAACTCCTTCGGTGCCGGCAAGGCAGAGCTTCGCGAAGAGGTCGCCGAAACGGGTGTACAAGGTATACCGCGAATCGAGCCGGAGAGTTGCGATGGCGGTGCCTTCGGTTCTCGCCGGCACCGATTCCGTCACGCGGCCGAATGAATCGATGAAACCGCTGATGCCGGTGTTCACGCTGCGGACCATCGCCGCGCGGTTTTCGATGCTGCGGAAAATCGCCGCCTGCAGTTGCTGGGCATTCTGGTTGTATTTGAACCAACCGTCATTGGTGAGGTTCACGATCAGGTCCGCCCGCTTGCCGTGGTCGCCGCGAAACATGGTGGCGACCAGCCGCGAGTCGATGTCTTCGAAACAAATCGGCACGACGATCCGCACCGGGGGGTTGGACTTCGCAAACGGGATCTTGAAGATTGGGATGGAATCTTCCGAGCCGGGGGTGAGCGTGTAATCCCAGTCGTAGGGGCTGAACTTCGCGAAAATATTGTGCAGCCAGCCGAACCATTTGGAGTTTTTGAAGGGGATGTACTCGCCGAAAGGAACGAGGTGGATTTTATCGGCGCGCTCGGCATCCATCACGCCATCGGTGCGGAAAAGGTAGGCGGAATTGCGGCGGTCGTTGAAAATCCCCTTGACCGGATCGAGATCGCCGCTGAACAGCCCGCCGGTCAACAGGTTCAGATTCTGCGTGAGGCAAAGCTCGGAAATTTGGGAGACGATGTGATCGAGCTCGGCTCCGAAATCCGGGAACACGATCGTCCCATCGCGGTCACGCAGTGGAATGGTTCGCCAGGCGGCACGGTACTCTTCGTTGATCGCGGGCATCATCGTTTCGGACCAACAGACCAGATCGACCGATTTGCCCGCTTTCCGCATCCCGGCGTGGGTGGCGTGAAGATGGAAGCGCAACCGCTCGGCATCGGTGGCGCTTTTCTCACCGGAATTGTCTTGCGGATAGTTTGGCTGAACGAGTAGCACCGTCGGCCCCGGTGAGCAAACCGATTCCATCTGCACCCTCCGAAACACACCATAGGCACCCGAGGCGATCCACAGCCCCGCCACTGCGAACGCAGCGGATTTAAGTTGGCGACGATCCCCTCGCAGGTAGAAATAGACCAGTGCGTTGAGAGCCGCGACGCAAAAGCTGACTCCGTAGACGCCGAACGTATCCGCAATCTGGCACATCACCGGCAGGGGTGTTTGCGTATGTCCCAGATACAGCCATGGCAACCCGGTGAACAGATTCCCGCGGAGCCATTCCAAAGCCGTCCACACCATTGCCATGCCGAAGACGGGGAGGAGTAGAGAGGACTGAGGACTGAGGACTGAGGACTGAGGGGAAAAACGGATCGCCGCCACTTTACTCAGTCCTAAGTCCTCAATCCTCAGTCTTCTTTCCCCGACCCATCCCAGCCCTCGAAAGATCATCGCGGCGAATGCGAAGTAGAGTCCCAGGTACAGGTTCAGCCCGACCGTGCCGGGGGCGGAGACGTAGACTAGCCACCACATGTTGGCGGTGAAGTAGAGTAGCCCCGTCAACCAACTGGCCAGGAATGCCCAGAGGGAGGATCGGATCTTTCCGACGACCCATAGCCATGGCACCAGACCCACCCAGGCGAGATAGAATTGTTTGACGGGTGCCAGCGCCAGAGTCAGCAGAATGACGCTGGCCAGGACGAGGGCGAGTTGACCCTGCCATCGGTCGATGAAGGCGCGGGATGCGTTGTTCTTGACGGTAAAGGCTCGGTTTTCCATGAACGGTGCATCGTGCGGCTATAACGCCGGCGCGTCAACAGATCGATCCGGCTTGTACGAAGTGACTGATCCTTCGGCAAGACTTTGCCCCCGCTTATCGACCCTGAATGCCACCCTTCCGACAATGGAACAAAATCGAACAAAATGGAACAAAACACCGTTTCCGGAATTTGGGCGAAGCACGGCGGACCGTGCTTTGAAGTTGAAATATCGCGGAAATGTCCCAGGAAGGGCAGTGTTCGCCGTACCGCAAATCGATGCACACTTGGCCTTGAATAGAACACCGCAAGAAAACACAATTTTTTTCCTAAGGAACGGGCTCGAAATAACTTCCGCATGAGGGTCGGGTGCCACAGGTCGCGGTACTCCGAGACCTGTGCTGGCTTGGCCGAAAGACA
>JANXVV010000130.1 GCA_025351525.1 Humisphaera sp.
GCCCGCCAGCGGGACGCCGCGGAGGCGGACGCCGACCGCGGGCCGCAGCGCGCCCGGCCCGAGCAGGACCAGCGCTGTGACGGCGACCGCTACGGTCGGGATGACCAGGATGGCGATCCGTCCAAGCATTCCGCGAGCATACCTCGCCTCGTGGGGCGGACCTCCGGGCATCTTCGGCCGCGCGCGGTTTGCTTCGCAGCGCCGCATCCGATACGAAGCGCCGCATGGCTGGCGAGAAGACGACGAAGCGCAAGAAGTCGAAGACGAGCGGTGAAGCAGCCGGGAGCGGCGCCGACCTCGCGCTCCGCACGCAAGACGATCCGCGGAGCGAGCGTCGCTTCGAGCCGACGGCCTCGGTGATGGCCGTGATCTCGACCATCGCCATGTCGGTCGGCGCGGTCCTCGTCGGCGCGGGCACCTACGCGCAGTGGCTCCGCACGGGCGACCTCGGGCCGCACCCCGCGGCGCCGTACCTGCTCGCGGGCGGCGCGGTCCTGCTGATCGCGGTGGCCCTCTTCGGGCAGCGCCTCGCCAAGCCGCTGCGCGTCGGCGACGCGGGCGTGGCCCTGGAGAAAGATCCGGGCGAGCTCGATCGCCTCGAGTGGCGCGACGTGACTCGCGTCCTCCTCAGCGGCGGCGTGCTCAGCCTGCAGGGCTCCGGCACCACCATCAGCGTGCCTGTCGCCGTCCACCGCGCAGCCGCGGCGCGCATCAAATCCTGCTGCGCGTATGATATCCCGCTTTTCATGCGTCGTGTGTGTGCGGAACGCACATGACGACTCGGAGTACCGAACCTGTGGCACCCTTCGCCTCTAAAAGCCTGGGGATTATTCACGCCCCGTTCCTAAGGAAGTTTTTCCCTTATGATCCCGGCATGGGTCTCTTCCAGGTCATCGCCATCCTCCTCACTCTCACGGCCCTTTTCAGCTACGTCAACGAACGCTACCTCCACCTGCACACCACCATCGGCGTGATGCTCATCGCCCTGCTCATGTCCGTCGCCCTGATCGTTCTCGGTGACTTCGGCCTAGGTATCGAACCCTTCGCCAGACGATTGCTCGGCCATGTTGAATTTGACGAAGCGCTTTTGCAGTGGATGCTCGGGTTCCTGCTTTTCGCCGGTTCGCTGCATGTCGATCTGGGCGAGCTTCATCGCCAGCGCGGGCTGATCGCGCTTTTGGCCACCGTCGGCACGGTCCTGTCGATGTTGCTCGTCGGAGGGTTGACGTTCGCCGCGCTCCACGTCGTCGGGCTACCAATGCCGATGCTTTATTCCCTGCTGTTCGGTGCCCTGATTTCTCCCACCGATCCGGTGGCGGTACTGGCGATCATGAAAGTCGCCGGCGCGCCCAAAAGCATTCAGACCAAGCTGGCGGGCGAATCGCTTTTCAACGATGGCATCGGGGTCGTGCTGTTCATGATGCTGCTGGGATTGGCCACCGGGAAAGGACACGCTGGTGTCGCCTCGGTCACCTGGCTATTGCTGCGCGAAGTGATCGGCGGGGCGGTCATCGGATTTGCCGCCGGGGCTTTTGTCTATCGACTTCTCAAGCGCGTCGACAATTATCAGGTCGAAGTGCTGTTGACGCTGGCCCTGGCGATGGGGGGATACGCGCTCGCCCAATCGCTTCACGCCTCGGCCCCGATCGCGGCGGTTGTCTCGGGCATCTTCATCGGGAATACGGCCCGATCTTCCGCGATGTCCGTCCGAACCCGCGAACACCTGGATCTGTTTTGGGATCTGATCGATGAGATTCTTAACGCCGTGCTGTTCATGCTGATCGGCCTGGTCGTGCTGACGTTCCACTTTGGCGGTCGCCAACTGATGGCGGTGCTGCTGATCATTCCGATCGTGCTGTTCGCCCGGTGGTGCAGCATTGCCGGTGCGGTGAAAGTGCTGTCGCGACAGCGAACCTTTCGCCGAGGCATCATCCCGATCCTGACCTGGGGCGGTTTGCGCGGCGGGCTATCCGTCGCCATGGCGTTATCAATTCCCAACATCGCCTGGCGCAACACGATCATCGCCATCACCTACGGCGTGGTGATTTTCTCGATCGCGATTCAAGGCACGACGATCAAGGGAGTGGTGCGACACTACTTAAAAACGTAGCATTGAAAATGCTTCATCGTGGCACGGGTTTCCAGCCAGTGTTAGAGGGCCAATAAGTTAGAAGAATTCGTTTTTTTAAAAAACATTTTCAGTGACGGAGCCGTCAACACGGGCTGGAAGCCCGTGCCACGATGAAGGTTTTAAAGACTACGCGACAAACGCCTTATTCGCGCCGGGCCGCTCAGCCGGTAAGATGCCCCCATGCCCCATTTGGAAAACATCCTGGTCGAACGTTCGCTCTATATCGCCGTCGCCGTTCTGGTGCTGTATCTCGGTTTCCGCATCGGCAAAATCATCGGCACCCTCGCCGCCTCCAAGCTCATCGCTCAAAAAGAGCAGGAGCTGTTCATCGCCCAGAAGGGCTTTAAAACGCTTTATGAAAGCGAGATGGCTGCGGTCAAAACCGACAATGCGAATTTAAAATCGCAGGTCGACACCATGACCGCCAAGGTGGAAGACTACCGCAAAAAAGCCGCCGGTCTGGGCGGGCTTTTCAATTCCGGTGGCAAGAAGGCGGATGCCATGTACGCATTGCTTCTGGAGAATGAGGCGTTGGAAGAAGCGCTGTATCACCAGAATGAGAAGCTGAAAAACGAGCGGACGGATGCCTTGAAGGAGCAGATGCGGAACACCGGTTATCGCCGTGTGCTGATGAGCCAGTTGATGAGCGACGAGCGGATCAAGGGATATGTGGCCGAGGTGCTGGCGGATGACAAACGGCTGCCGGAATTGCCCGCGCAGACCGAGCGGCATTGAAGAGCGGGACTAAGTCAGCCACCATCACGCTCTTGCCACCTCTTCAAGAATCGCCCCGTCCGTCGTGCTCCACCACAGTTGCTTATGATGATGCAGAGTGCAGAGGATCGGTTGACCTGGAAACGCGATCATAAAATCGCTGCCGTGCAGGAGCGTCAGCAGGCCGGTGACGAATCGCTCGAACAACACCGATTCATCCACGCCAAATTCAATCGCGGCGGCGTTCGTCCGATTCTCCAGTAAGCCGAAATCCAGCCCCAGGCTTTCGATCAACGCCGGCATCCACTCGCGGCTGCCATGGCCCAACTCAAACGCCCAGTGACTTTTCGGCATCACCCACACCCGCCCGCGCACCTGTTTCTGCCACAACCGCATTGCCATGTTTGCCAGCGTCGCCTCATACGGTTGCTCCACACGGCGGGTCAACGCCTGAGCCTCTGGCCGAATCGTCGAATCCTCCTGCCCGATCCACGCCAGCGTGCCCGCGTTCGCCGATGCGGGAAATCCAAACGCACCGCTGTTGTAGTAGTGACACTTGAATTGCTGCGAGGTCATCTGCTGAAGCACGGCGCTGTATTCGATGATGCAAGGCAAAAGGCGTTCTCCTTCCAACATCAATGATATCCGAACCAACTTCGTTTAGCGGTCCCGCTTGCGGGACGTTGTTGCGACACGATGCGAAAAAACGTTCCGCAAGCGAAACCGCTAAACGTGGAGGTGCAACACGATTCCTCTTCCGAACAAGATGGACGCACTTGCCGCTTTCAACGTTTTCCCTACACTCTTTCATCCGCCAGCAAGGTAGCGGTTTTCAGGAGTTTTCATGCGTCATGTGATTTCGGCGTTGGTGATGAACGAGCCGGGCGTTTTGGCGAATGTCGCGGGGATGTTCGCGGCTCGCGGGTTCAATATCGATTCGCTCGTGGTGGGCCGCACTGAAGACCCGAAGCTCTCGCGGATGACCATCGTGGTGGTCGGCGATGACAACACGCTCGATCAGGTCCGCAAGCAACTCGCCAAGCTCGTGCCGGTCATCAGCGTGCGGGATTACAAGCAGGCCGCGTATATCGAGCGGGATCTGGCGTTGATCACCGTCGGTGTCGGCCCGCACCAGCGCGGCGAGGTGATCGAAGTGGTGGGTCTCTTCCGCGGCAAAGTGGTGGATATCGCTCCTGAAAGTCTCATCATCGAACTGGCGGGGACGGAAGAAAAGGTCGAGGCGTTCATCGAATTGATGAAGCCGTATGGCATCCGGGAACTGGCCCGCACCGGTATCATATCGATGGCGCGCGGTGTGCAGCCGACGAAGGAAGTGGTCGTGGAGAGTTCGAGTAAGCGAACCCGCAGCATCAATGCGCCGGCGACGGTGGGGTTGCCACCGAGTTAGTCATCCGCGCCTTATTTAGCCGGTCTCGCTTGCGAGCCGTGTCCGAGACCGCACCCTGCCAGACTCGGCTCGCCAGCGAGACCGGCTAAATAATGGGGCGATTTCCCGCATCATCCCGCACGATCGCGGGCCACGACGATTTCTCGACCGTCTCCAATATTTCAAGGATGACGTTCATGTGTCGTCCCGTCGCGCCTTGTCCCTGACGGACAACCGCCTGGGCACGCTGTCCCATTGCATTGGCTTTTTTCGGGGACGCCAGCAAGTCCAACAGCGCCGCGCGCAACTGCAACTTATCCTTTACGGTGATCATCGCGTCGCTCTCTTGAAATCGTCGCATGACATCGGCAAAGTTTCCGGTGAAGGGGCCGACGATCACCGGTCTGGCGAGTGCGGCGGGTTCGATCATGTCGCTGCCGTGTTGTTTCGAGCCCAGATCGACCAGCGATCGGCCGACGAAAACCACATCCGCCAGGCTGTAGAATTTCCGCAGTTCGCCCATCGTGTCGCCAAGCACGACGGCGGGAACAATTCCTTTTGAAGCGACGAGTTTCCGTCGCGAGCGGCGCACCAATCGAAACTTCATCGATTCGATCAGCGCGGCGACCTCGTCAAACCGCTCGGGCTTGCGCGGGACGATGACGAGCCGTAACCGCGCGTGGGTGGAGAGCAGATCGCGGTAGAGGCGGAGGATGATTTCCTCTTCCCCCGGGCCGGTGGAGCCGCACACCCAGATTTGTTCCGGACCGGGATACAGGCCGACCGCTTCCGCCAGTTCGCTGTCGCCGGCGGTGCGTTCGGAAATCTGGGCCGTGTCGAATTTCATGGTGCCGGTGACGACCGCGTTCTCAGGTGCCACGCCCAACTCGACAAATCGCGCGGCGAACGATTCATCCTGCGCGCAGACCTTCGTCAATCGCCGAAACATCGTCGACAGGAGCGGTTTGAAGCGCCAATAGTTGCGAAAGCTGCCGTCGCTCATCCGCCCGTTGGCGATGATGACCGGAATATTTCGCTGTCGGCAGCGGTGCAAAAAATTCGGCCAGACTTCCAGTTCCATCAGGACGACCAACGCCGGTTTCAACCGGTCGAGCACGCGCATCACGGCTCCGCTGAAATCGAGCGGGTATTTGATGAGCGTCACATCGGCGGCTTTTCCGTAGAGTTGTTGGCCCCGCTCGTAACCGGTGTCGGTGGTGGTAGAGACGATGAATTGCAGTTCGGGGTTGGATTGACGGAGCAGGTCGATCAGGGCGCGGGTGGCATTCATCTCGCCGAGGCTGACGGCGTGAACCATCACGGCCCATCGCGAGGGATGACGCGGCACCACATGGCCCATCCGCTCGCGCAGGGCTTTCAGAACCTTTCGCCTAGCCGTTGGAAACGAGAGCCATAGAGGTGCGGTGAGGCCAAGAGCGGCGTAATAGGCGATGTCGTAGCTGTTGAGCATGATGAGTCGAGAGGCAATCTCAGTCGGATTCGGAATCCTCCGCGCGATAGCTAAGGATCGGAACCGCAATAACTTCCGCATCCGAATCAGGTGCCACAGGTCGCGGTACTCCGAAACCTGTGCTTGCCTAGCCGAAAGCCACAGGTCTCGGAGTACCGCGACCTGTGGCACCCACGCGTCTGATATCCCGGAAATTATTGTGGACCAGTTCCTAAAGAATGCCGCATTGCGCGTGTCGATGCAAACGGGTGGATTGGATTATTTAGCCGATCTCGCTTGCGAGCCGCGTCTAAGAGGTCACCTCACCAGA
>JANXVV010000135.1 GCA_025351525.1 Humisphaera sp.
TCCTGTTGCTCGAACAGTCGATCCGGCAGGTGGCGGCGGGCGGAATGGACGAGAACGAAATTTCTGACAAGTAGCCTTTACCTCGACTTCGTCGCATCTGCTTTTTTAGCGGCTGTGCCGAAGGCACGCGTTTTTTTTTCGACCGGCAAAAACGCGTGCCTTCGGCACAGCCGCTAAAAAAGCAGATGCGACGAAGTCGAGGTAAAGGCTACCTGTCAGAATTTTCGTTCTCGCCCATTCCGCCCGCTGCCACCTGCCGGATCGACTGCTCGAGCAACAGGAAGTTGACCGGTTTGACGAGGTGGTCGCTGAAGCCGGCCAGCTCGCTTTTGCGAATGTCTTCCTCCATGCCATAACCGCTCATGGCGATGCCCTTGGTGCCGTAGGCATGCTTGATCTGTTTCATCAGTTCATAGCCTGTTGCATCCGGCAGGCCCAGATCGCTGACCAGAAGATCGAAGGTGTGTTTACCGGCCAGCGCCAGCGCGCCGGCCACGGTGCCCGCCGTCATCACGTCATGGCCTGCCGCCGTCAGCAATCGTTTCAATACTCGGGCGGTGTCGGCGTGGTCTTCCACGATTAACAGGCGCAGCGATTTTACTTCCGTCGCCCTGTGCTTGAAGAATTCGATGGACGGGCGCGCCGGTTCTTCGCGGGGGAGTGCGGGGAGATCCACCACGAAGGTCGACCCCAGATTCTTCCCCCCGGTTTCAGCATGAATCGATCCCTTGTGCTGTTCGACCAGCGCCTTGCAGATCGCCAGTCCCAGCCCCATGCCGCCGAACTGTGCCACGCGCACATCGCCCTGCTCGAAGGCATTGAAAACATGCGGCAACGTTTCGGGAGGGATGCCGATCCCCGTGTCGCGAATCCGAATGCGCAGGCGTCCACCTTCCACGTTTTCCGTATCGATGTAGATATGCCCACTCTCGGGCGTGAATTTGGTGGAATTGTTCAGCAAGTTCCAGATGACCTGCTGGAGCCTGGCCGGATCGCCGGATACTTGGCAAGCCTCCTCGTCCAGATCGCAGTGCAGGCGGATGGATTTTTCGCGGATATTCGAGCGGCACATGTCGCACACGTTCCGCACCATCTCGTTCACGTCGACCTTCCCAAACTGAAGTCGCAACTTGCCGCTGGCGATTCGGCTGAGGTCGAGCAGATCGTCGATCAGCTTTGTCTCGAGATCGACATTACGGCGGATCATCTGCAGATCGGCGCGCACGGCAGGGGTCAACTCCTCGCTCGACTCCAGCGCGGACAAAGCCATCACCACCGGCGTCAGCGGGGTGCGCAATTCGTGGCTCAGGACGGCGAGGAATTTGTCCTTGGCCGTATTGGCGGTTTCAGCGGCATTGCGGGCCTCGGTCAGGGCGTCCGCCGACCGTCTGCGTTCGGTGACGTCGCGAATCGCGGCGGTCACGAGAATCCCCGCCGAAGTTTCCAACGGGCTCAAGCTGATCTCCACCGGAAACTCAGTCCCATCCTTCCGCAAAGCCAGCAGTTCCAGATTGGCCCCCATGGGCCGCAGGCGCGGGTCGGTTAGAAAGCTATGGCGATGATCGGGATGGGGCATCCGTAAACGCGCGGGGATCAGAATCTCGACCGGCTGGCCGATCAGTTCCTGACGGTCGTAGCCGAACAACTTTTCCGTCTGGGCGTTGATCAGCGTGATTTGTCCCGATTGATCGGTGATGACCATGGCATCCGGCGCGGACTCCAACAGATCTCGGAACTGAATCTCGGCCTGCTTACGTTCGGTGATGTCGCTGAAAACAACCGCAACCTTATGGCTGCCCGGCCCGTCAACCCGGCAGGCGTAGATATCCAGCCAACGATTCAACGATTTTATCTCGGTGGACACACGCACCGGTTTGCCGGTTCGCGCCACATTGCCGTAGGTTTCAAACCAACACTCTTCAAGATCGGGGACGAGTTCGCTCACTCGCTTCCCGGTGGCGTCCGGGATACCGCACTTCGACTCGAAGGCCGGATTCACCTCCAGGAACCGATAATCGACCGGCTTGCCGTGTTCGTCATAGATCATCTCGATGATGCAAAAACCTTCGTCGATTGAATCAAACAAAGTCCGGTAGCGGCTTTCCGATATGCGCAGTTGCTTGTCGACCCGCGCTCGCTCGACCAAGGGCCAGACGCGGGCCACGACATCGTCCAATACGCGCAGGTCGTAAGCCGTCCATTTTCGCGGCGTATTTTCCGTCACCGCCAGGCAAACGGTCCCGGCTCCTTCCCGGCGAAAAGGCTGGGCGACGTAGGACGTAACCCCCACGGCCAGATAATTGGCGATGCTTGCGCGGGTCAGAGGATGGGTGGTCACGTCTTCGATCACCAAATCCCCCTGGGAAAACTGTCGCCACCAATCCAGCCCGCCGAAATCGAAGAGGGTTAGTTCCCCGGCAATGCTCGGCGCCTCATCGCGCACCCAATTATCGCTGACAATGAGCCGGTTCTGATCTTCCAGGCATTCGACAAAATAGCATCGATGACCGTTGAGAAGGCGACCCACGGCCTCGACGGTGATTCGAACGATATCCGCTTCCAACGTCTCACCCGCGAGTGCCCGCGAAAGCGTGGAGAGCATTTCGGCGTGTTGTTCGAGACGCCTTCGCTCGGTGACATCGCGCGACACCGCCAGCAGACGCACGGGGCGGCCCGCCATATCGAGGATCGGCGTGACCGTCACGTCCCACCACTTGGCTTCATCGCGCAGGGTGCGAAAGAACCCGACGAAGTTCCCCGTCATGCCCGCCGAATCACCCGCGCGTTCCACCGCCGCCCGCGCGGCGTCGCGATCCCGACCTTGCCATAGATCGAACCACGAGGTGTTCAGGTAGGTTTGAATATCGTCAATGCCGAGAAGTTTTTTCCCACATAGCATCGATAGTAAGTTGCCTTCGAGGTCGAGAACTTTGATGCAGTCGGGGCTGCTTTCGATGATGCTGCGATTGAATTCATCGGCCTTCCGAAAATCAGCGCGCTGCTGGACAAGTTCGAGGCCTTGCTGCGTTGCGGACTGATGGGATGCCATCGATCGATACGCCGCCGAAGCAAACCCGCTCAGGCTGACGAGTAGCCGCTGATCTTCGGCGTCAAACTGACGGCGAGAATCGTGGGCGATCGCCCACATCGTTCCCACCGCTTTGCCCTCCGCGTAAAAGGGCACCATCAGACATTCTTCGGCAAAGGGGGTCATCGCCGGCAAATCGGGGTAACGTCGCTCGAAGTGCGTGAATAATTGGGGGGCGTTGCGGTCGAGCACATCGCCGCTGGGACTGGCGTGGCGCGGCATGTCGCCACCGACATACGCTTTCCAAAGTCCCGCGATGGCTTGCCGGTGGAAGCGGTCGGCATCCTCGGTCAACAGACTGATGCCCGCAGAACCGCAGCGCAATTCCGACAGAATCGTATCCGCCAGTTTCTGAAAAATGCTCTGAGGGGAATCGGTCAGGGCTTGGGTTAGTCCCACCAGCGCGCGGTTTTGGGCGTGGTCATCGGGCGGGCGAAATGTCCGCCGATTTAACTCTCCGGTACACAGCACGGATTCGAGAGAGGCAACGGGATGGGAATGGGTTGGGTCGATCGCGCGGTGCCGCTCTCGGGAATTTCCTGAAGCAGGCGGTTGATGGCCGGAAGTGGAAAACGCGGGGGATGGGGGCTGACTTGCCAACGGTACTCCTACAGCGTCAGGCTTTCCAGATCGATCTTTACTCGAAAGACTTAGAGCATGTTTAAAAACACAGCGGAGGCTGTCGTAGCATGGGCTACCAGCCCATGTTTTTGTATTTGAAAAAGAAAATGATGGGCTGGTAGCCCGCGCTCGGGCAAACCCAGGCCGTGTTCCTAAACGTGCTCTTAGAACACCAACCTATTTTTGCCGGAATCGTTTGTACCATCGGCGGGATATTTAGAATACGTAAAATATGGTTCACGCCAAAAAAACCGGCGATGAATCCGAAGATTCATCGCCGGGGTGGTATACAAAAAAGCCGCAGATGGGGGGATCTGCGGCTCGTGTTCCCCGTGAGGGGAACAGTCCGGGGCGGGACCCGGACGGGGTAATAATGTCGGGGGTTGGAAAAGGAGGGGGGGAACCTTTTCCGGGGAGTACCCCCGACAAAAAAAGCTCCGAAGCCTGTTCAGCACCGGAGCCTTCATTGGCTTTATTTCATTCCCCGTCGTTCATCGACGTTGAATCTTCAGTGAATATATACCGCACCCATCTTGAAGGCAAGCTCAATTCCTGGAAATTCTGATTTTGCAATCGAAAGAGAAATCCACTTATCCCAATTCATTGAACGTAATGGGTTTATAGCTAAACTTAAACCGATACAAATTTCGCTTTGGCGTGCATTTTTCAAAAAAAAAGTAAGGTTTTCACCGATGCTTGAAATAGGATGCTTTGAATGCGGTGGCATGGGCATCTCGCCCGTGCATTGGTTCGGCCAAAAAGCACGGGCGGGACGCCCATGCCACCTGTTTCTCAAAAGACTCAATCGCGAATCCACCAATGCCCATCGGGTTCAACCATGACCCTTGGGATAGTCCGATTGCTGCTGCCAATCGAGTTCCACGCTGGCGGGAATGCCGTGATATTCGCGGGGGAACACGTAGTCTTTCCGCAGGGGGTAGCCCTCCCAATCGTCGGCGCAAAGAATTCGCCGCAGGTCGGGATGGCCTTCAAAAATGATCCCATACATGTCGAACGCTTCCCGCTCATTCCAGTCGGCGGCGGCCCACAGGTCTACCACCGTCGGCACCCGCGGATTCTCACGCGGGCAGAACACTTTCACCGCAAACGTGTGGTGGAGGTCGAAACTCCACAGGTCGTAGACGACCGCCATCTGGTCGTCCGCCACATAGTCGACGCCGCTGAGATTCGCCAACCAGTCAAACTGGAGCGAGGGCGCGTGCCGAAGGAATTCGGCGATGGGTCGCCAATGGTTCACATTCACATGGATGCGCGGGTGTTTATCATCGGGAAAAGCGGCGAGGATTTGGTCGCCGAACTGACCGCGGAGCAGTTCGACAATCTTTTGCGATGTCAGAGACCGGGAATTCATGGCGATGCACCTTTCGGGAAAATGAGTTACCGTCGAAAGTATAGTGAAGTTGTCTGCGGGTTGCCATCCGGTACAAATGAGCGCGATGTCAACATTCGAGAGTTTTTTCCCGTCGCTGGTGGCGGGAACGAAAGGGAGTCGCTGGTGAAGGTTCTTGAAATTCGGGAAAAATTCGATCGCCTGTTGAAGCGGCGGAATCCGCACGAGGGCAACGGTCATGCCGTCAAAGCGGTGCAGGAGCAGCCGCTCCGCGCCGAGCTGTTTAGTCTCGATCAACTGGAACGCCATGCGAAGGCGTTGGCGCTGGCGCATGAACTGACCCAAAAGCGCGGTCCCGACAAGCTCATCCCGCGGCTGAACGAGAACGCGAAAATTCTGGAAGAGACCTATGACCTCATCACCGCCGCCGTCGCCAAAAGCCATCGGGTAGCACCCGCCGCCGAGTGGTTGCTGGATAATTTTTATCTGGTGGACGAGCAGATCCGCACCGCCCGCAAGCATCTTCCCCCATCCTACAGCCGCGAATTGCCGGGCTTGAGCAACGGCCCGGCGGCACACTATCCGCGGGCGTATGGGATCGCCCTGGAATTGATTTCGCACGTCGACGGGAAGGTGGATGCCGCGAACCTGGACGGTTTTATCCGTTCGTATCAAACCGTAACACCGCTGAAACTGGGCGAACTGTGGGCAATCCCCATCGTGCTTCGACTGGCGTTGATCGAGAACCTGCGGCGCGTCGCAACGCGCCTGGCCGACGGGCAAAAAGACCGCGATTCTGCCGACTCCTGGGCCGAGCGGATGCTGCACGTCGTCGAGCAGAATCCCACCGATCTCATTCTGGTGATGGCGGATATGGCCCGCGCCAACCCGCCGCTCACCAGCGCGTTTCTGGCGGAATTCACGCAGCACCTGCGCGGGCAGAGTCCGTACTTCGCATTTGCCAACGGGTGGCTGGAACACCGGGTTGCCGAGCAGGGAATGACGATCGAGCAACTGGTGCAGGCCGATGGGCAGGCGCAGGCCGCCGATCAGGTTTCCATCGGCAACAGCATCAGCAGTCTGCGATTCCTGGCCTCCACGGATTGGCGAAAATTCATCGAGCGCCACAGCCTGGTGGAACAGACGCTGCGCGGGGATCCGGCGGGCGTCTATGCGGGGATGGATTTCTCGACCCGCGATCGCTACCGGCATGCCGTCGAGCAGATCGCCCGCCGCAGTCGATTGTCGGAATACGATGTGGCCCGCAAGGCGATTCAGCTTGCCGAGACCAGCGCTTCAGATCAGTCGGCCCATCGAACGGCCCATGTCGGTTACTACCTGATCGATCATGGCCGTCCGGCCCTCGAGCGCATGGCCGAAATGCGGCTTTCGCTCAGCATCGTCACCGCCAAGCTGGGGCGGCGCATCCCGCTTTTCTTCTATCTCCTGGGCATCCTTCTGCTGACGTCGACCGCGTCGGCCCTTTTTCTGGACTGGGCCTGGAGGCACGGTGCATCCCACTGGTCCATTGCCCTGCTGACGATTCCGATTTTATTTTGCGGATCGCAGTTGAGCTTCGGCCTCGTCAACTGGCTGGCGATGGCGATCGTCAAACCTCGTCCGCTGCCGCGAATGGATTACAGCGAGGGCGTGCCGCCGGAGCAGCGCACGATGGTTGTCGTGCCGACCCTGCTGTCCCATCCCGAGCGGATCGTCGAACTGCTCGAAGGGCTTGAGGTGAGGTATCTGGCGAACCGGGATGGTTCGCTCCACTTCGCGCTGCTGACGGACTTCGAGGATGCGCTGCTGGAAACCATGCCGGGGGATGAAGAACTCGTGCGGCAAGTCAGCGAGGGAATCGAACAACTGAACCTCAAATATGCCGCCCATCGAACCGATATCTTTTTCCTGTTTCACAGGCCACGCCAGTGGAATGCGATGGAAAAAGTCTGGATGGGTTTCGAGCGTAAAAGAGGCAAGCTGGCGGCGCTCAATGCGCTGTTGCGCGGGCGGCGAGAACAGTTTTCGCACACGCTCGGCGACATGTCGTCGATCCTGCAGGTGCGCTACGTCATCACGCTCGACACCGACACGCAACTGCCGCGCGAATCCGCGCGCGAAATGATCGGGACCATGGCGCACGCGCTCAATCGCCCGGTCGTTGACGCGGACCGACGCCGAATCGTCGACGGTTATGCGATCCTGCAACCGCGCGTGGGCATCAGCCTGCCGAGCGCCCACCGGTCTCTGTTCGTTCGGCTTTTCGCGGGTGATGCGGGGGTCGATCCCTACACGCGGGTGGTCTCCGATGTCTATCAGGATCTTTTCGGCGAAGGTTCGTTCATCGGCAAAGGCATTTACGATGTGGATGCGTTCGAACGACTGTGCGCGGGGTTCCCTCAAAACACGATCTTGAGTCACGATCTTCTTGAAGGGGCCTACGCTCGGGCCGGATTACTGAGCGATGTCGAGCTTTATGAGGAATACCCGTCGCGCTATCCGGTGGATGTCAGCCGTCGGCATCGCTGGATTCGGGGCGACTGGCAAATTGCCGCCTGGCTGCTTCCGAGCGTGCGCGGGCTGGACGATGAACGGGTCAAAAACCCGATCTCCGCCTTGTCCTGGTGGAAAATATTCGACAATCTTCGCCGCAGCCTTTTGCCCGTGGCGATGTTCGAACTGCTGCTCGGCGCGTGGTTGCTGGCCCGCCCACCGCTGGCCGGGGCGATCACTCTGTTCGTCGTGGCGGTGATACTCGCCGTTCCCCTGCTGACCACACTGATCGATCTCCTGCACAAGCCGACCGAACTTCCCTTTCAAACGCACTTCCGCATGGTGGCCTACGCGTTTCTACGGCAGATCGCGCAGTTCCTCTTCACGCTGATCTTCATTCCCTACGATGCCTACATCAGCCTCGACGCGATCATCCGAACGCTGGTTCGGCTTCATGTGACTAAGACCAATCTTCTGGAATGGAAAACGTCCAGTGATGCCGAGCGCGGCGCGCGATCGACCCTCGGTGGCTTCTATCTTTCGATGTGGGTCGCTCCGGTGGTGGCCGCGATGACGCTCGCGGTACTGTTGATCTGGCGGCGTGAAATTCTTCCGGCGGGCGGGGTTCTGCTGACGCTTTGGATCCTGTCCCCGCTGGCGGCGTGGTGGTTAAGCAAACCCCTCGCCACCCGCCCGGTTCGACTGTCGCGCGGGCAGAAAGAGTTTCTCGAAAAAATCGCCCGGCGAACGTGGCGGTATTTTGAAACCTTCGTCACCGCTGAGGAAAACTGGCTTCCCCCGGACAACTTCCAGGAATATCCGGCCCCGGTGATCGCCTCGCGCACCAGCCCGACCAACATCGGGATGTCGCTCCTTGCCGACCTGGCCGCGTATGACTTCGGCTATTGCTCCGGCGCGCGCCTGGTCGATCGCACCCAGAAAACATTCGAGACGCTGGCCCGCATGGAAAAGCATCGCGGTCATTTATTCAACTGGTACGACACGCGAACCCTCCAACCTTTGCAGCCGCGGTATATCTCGATGGTGGACAGCGGTAATCTCGCGGCACTCCTGCTGGTGTTGCGCCGCGGATTCATGGAAATGCCCGATGCGCCGGTCCTTCCGCCTCGCATCTTCGGCGGGTTGCTCGATACGCTTCGCATTCTGCGCGATGTCGCCCGGGGGCTTCCGAGACCCACCGAGAATGGTCGCAGTCCGCTGGTTTCCACGGATATCGTGCGTCGGCTCGAACGATTGGAAGACGCGCTGGAACGACCCGTTCGCACACTGTCCGCCGCCGTGGTATTGGTGTCGCGCTGCCTGATCGCGGCGGATGAACTGGCCGCGATGGAAAGTACCGACCTGGAATTAAAATGGTGGTTGCAGGCCTTCGCGCGGGATTGCGCCGACCACCGCGATGACCTGAGGCGAATCGCCGCTTGGTCCGAACTATCCGCGCCCCCGGCGTCGTTATGGCACCGCGCAAACCCGGAGCAGGATGCTACACGGGAACCATTGCGCGCATGGTTGACGCAACTGGACGCTGCACCCACTCTGCGAACCGTCGCGGCGTTGAAAGACACCGCCGTTCTGGTCGTAGATGCGATCCTCGCGGGCGGTGGCGCGTCATCGTCCGCAGAATCCGCTGCCGATGCGGCAGCCGCGACCGCATGGCTCCAGACGTTCCGGAAGGCGTTGGTCAATTCTTCAGATCAGGCGATCACTCGAATCAAAACGCTCGATCGCCTGGCCCGCCAATGCGAAGAGACGGCAGACATGGATTTCTCGTTCCTTCTCGACAAATCGCGGAACCTGTTCTCGATCGGATACAACGTCAGCGACCATCGACTGGACAATGGTTTTTACGACCTTCTCGGCTCCGAAGCTCGGCTGGGGAGCTTCGTCACCATCGCCCAGGGGCAGGTTGGTCAGGATCACTGGTTCGCACTCAGCCGACTGCTGACGGCCACCGGCGGCGCGCCCGCGCTGCTGAGTTGGAGCGGTTCGATGTTCGAGTATCTCATGCCGTTGCTGGTGATGCCGACGTATGAGAACACGCTGTTGGATCAGACCTACCGCGCGGTGGTTCGCCGGCAGATTCAATACGGGCGCCAGCATCGCCTGCCGTGGGGAATCTCCGAGTCCGGGTACAACACGACCGATGCCCATCTGACCTACCAATACAAAGCGTTCGGCGTACCCGGCATGGGGTTGAAGCGCGGGCTGGCGGAGGATCTGGTCGTTGCGCCATATGCCAGCGTGATGGGATTGATGATTGCGCCGGAGGCCGCGTGCCGGAATCTCGAGCAGTTGGCCGAGAGCGGTTACGAGGGACGCTACGGCTTCTATGAAGCCATCGACTACACCCCGTCGCGCATGCCGCGCGGCGTGAGCAGTGTCGTCATCCGTCAGTTCATGGCACACCACGAGGGAATGAGTCTACTTTCACTGGCCTACCTGCTTCTCGACCGACCCATGCAAAGGAGGTTCGACGCCGACCCCATGCTGCGCGCCGCCGACCTGCTTTTACAGGAGCGTGTTCCCAAGGCAAGCGCGCTGGTCTTCCCGCATTCGGCGGAGGCGAACAAGACGCAGACCACCACGGATGGCGATCGGGGAACGATGCGCGTGCTGACCGATCCCGGCACTCCGGTGCCCGAGGTTCATCTGTTGTCGAACGGACAATATCATGTGGTCATCACCAGCGCCGGCGGGGGCTATAGCCGCTGGCGCGATCTGGCCGTCACCCGATGGCGCGAAGATGCCACACGCGACTGCTGGGGAACGTTCAGCTACCTTCGCGATCTGGACAGCGGCGAGTATTGGTCCACCGCATGGCAACCCACGCGCAAGACTTCCAAGCCCTACGAAGCGATCTTCACCCAGGGCCGGGCCGAGTTTCGGCGGCGGGATGATGAGATCGAGACGCACACGGAAATCAGCGTCTCACCCGAAGACGATATCGAACTTCGCCGCATCACGATCACCAATCACTCGGAGGTGGTCCGACGGATCGAGGTGACCAGCTATGCTGAAGTGGTTCTGGCACGCGCGAGCGATGATCTGGCCCATCCCGCGTTCAGCAATCTCTTCGTGCAGACGGAACTCATCCGGGAACGGCGGGCCATCTTCTGTACTCGCCGGCCTCGGTCAGCGGAGGAAAAACCACCGTGGATGGTGCATCTCACCACGGTGCGAGGCAAGACCATCGGGGCGGTCTCGTTCGAGACGGATCGAATGAAATTCATCGGTCGCGGGAGAGATCTGGCCTCCCCAGCTGCGATGGAATCGAGCGGCCCGCTGTCCGACAGCGCCGGGCCGGTGCTCGATCCGATCGTCAGCATTCGCCATGTCATTCGACTGGCCCCGAACGAATCGGCACGGGTGGACATGGTGACCGGCGCGGCGGAAACGCGCGAGGCGGTCACCGCGATGACCGAAAAATATCACGATCCCAATCTGACCGACCGCGTCTTTGAACTGGCCTGGACGCATAGCCATGTGCTGCTCAGTCAACTCAACGCCAGCGAAGCCGATGCCCAAATCTATGATCGGCTTGCGGGGTCGATCATCTACGCGTCGGCGGTGCGAAGGGCGCAGCCGAGTCTGCTCATTCGCAATCAGCGGGGGCAGTCCGGGCTGTGGGGCTATGGCATCTCCGGGGATCTGCCGATCGTGCTGGTCCGCATCGGGGACCGCGATAATTTGGAACTGGTCCGCCAATCCGTTCAGGCCCATGCCTACTGGCGACTGCGCGGTTTGGCGGTCGATCTGGTGATATGGAACGAGGATGATTCGATCTACCGGCAGACCCTGCAGGATGCGATCATGGATCGCATCGCCGGCAGCCCGGAGGCGGCGCTGGTAGACAAGCCCGGCGGCATCTTCGTGCGGCGCGGCGAACAGATGTCGCAGGAAGATCGGGTGCTGCTGGAGACGGTCGCGCGTGTCGTGCTGTTCGACGAAGGCGGCACACTCGCCGAGCAGGTGGAGCGTCGTGGCCGGGCCGACCTGCCCATCCCACTGCTCAAACCGTCGCGCCGCCGTTCCGAGCCTGAAACGGCCGTCGAGGTTCCCGAACGCGATCTGGTCTTTTTTAACGGCCTCGGTGGATTCACCAAGGATGGACGCGAGTATGTCACGGTGCTTTCCGGCGAGCAGACGACGCCCGCACCCTGGGTCAACGTCATCGCCAATGCCGAATTCGGAACGGTGGTTTCGGAAAGCGGCGGGGCCTACACCTGGTCCGAGAACAGCCACGAATTCCGCATGACGACCTGGTACAACGATCCGGTGTCCGACACCAGCGGCGAGGCCATCTACCTTCGCGATGAGGAGAGCGGGCGGTTCTGGTCTCCCTCACCCCTGCCGGCCCGCGGCCAGATGCCCTACGTCATTCGACACGGGTTCGGTTACAGCATTTTCGAGTATACCGAAGATGGGATCATGACCGAGCTTTCGGTCTACGTCGCAATCGATGCGCCGGTCAAGTTCCTTCGCTTGCGCGTCTCCAATCGTTCGGGTCGGGCACGGCGGCTGTCGGTCACCGGCTATTGGGAATGGGTGCTGGGGGAACTGCGCAATAAAACCCTGATGCATCTCGTCACCGAAGTAGACCCGGTGAGCGGGGCGATCTTTGTCCGCAACGCGTACAACACGGAATTTCCCGGTCGTGTGGTCTTCGTCGACAGCAGTGAACCGACGCGCACCGTCACCGGCGACCGCACCGAATTTCTCGGTAGAAACGGTAGCCCGGCCAAACCCGCCGCCATGCGCCGCACCAGACTTTCCAACCGACTGGGCGCGGGTTTCGATCCCTGCACGGCCATGCAGGTGCCCGTCGATTTGGAAGACGGCCAGGATCGCGACATCATCTTCATCATTGGGTCGGCCAGGAGCGAGGATCAGGCGCGGGAACTCACCCATCGCTTCCGCGGCGCGGCCAGCGCCTATCAGGCGCTCGAAGGCGTATGGAATTATTGGAGCCATGCGCTCGGCACCGTCAATTTCGACACCCCGGACATGGCGGTGAATTTTCTGGCCAACGGTTGGCTGGTCTACCAGACCCTCGCCTGCCGAATGTGGGCGAGAACGGGTTTCTATCAATCGGGCGGCGCATTTGGTTTCCGGGATCAATTGCAGGATTCCATGGCGCTGCTGCACGCCGAACCCGCCTTGTTCCGCGAGCAACTGCTCCGCGCGGCATCCCGGCAATTCCGCGAGGGTGATGTCCAACACTGGTGGCACCCCCCCGTCGGACGCGGGGTACGTACGCATTTCTCCGATGACTACCTCTGGCTTCCCTATGCCGTCTGTAGATACGTCACCACCACCGGCGACACCGGCGTGCTCGATGAGCGCACGCCGTTCCTCGATTCCCGCCTGCTGCGCCCGGAAGAAGAGGCCAACTACGACCTCCCCCGAGTCTCCGAAGACATCGGCGCGCTCTACGAACACTGTGTTCGCGCCATTCACTACGGCTTGAAATTCGGAGTGCATGGCCTGCCTTTGATGGGCTGCGGAGACTGGAACGACGGCATGAACCTTGTCGGTCAGCACGGCAAGGGGGAAAGCGTTTGGCTCGGATTCTTCCTCTACGATGTGCTCATGCAGTTTTCAGAACTGGCCCGCCGTCGCGGGGATGTGATGAACGCGGACAAGTTCACGATCGAAGCCGGTCGGCTTCGCGGTAACATTCAGGAGAATGCCTGGGATGGCGAGTGGTATCGCCGAGCCTACTTCGATAATGGCGATCCACTCGGGTCGGCTACCAATGAGGAATGCCAGATCGACTCACTGTCGCAAAGTTGGTCGGTTCTTTCCGGGGCCGGCACGCGCGAACGCAGCGAGCTTGCAATGGCCAGCGTCGATCGCCGGCTGGTTCGCCGTGATTCGGGTCAGATCCAATTGCTCGATCCTCCGTTCGACAAATCTCCCCTCAATCCCGGCTACATCAAAGGCTATGTCCCCGGCGTGCGCGAAAACGGCGGTCAATATACTCACGGTGCCATCTGGACGGTCATGGCTTTTGCCCAGATGGGGGATGTGGCAAAGTCCTGGGAGCTGTTCAATTTGATCAGCCCCATCTCGCACGCCTCGACGCCGAAGGGCATCGCGACCTATCGGGCCGAGGCCTATGTGGTGGCCGCCGATGTCTACGGCGTCGCACCGCACACGGGTCGCGGCGGATGGACCTGGTACACCGGGTCGGCCGGTTGGATGTATCGCCTCATCACCGAGTCATTGCTCGGATTGCATTTGGAAGTGGACAGGCTTCGTTTCACCCCGCGCATGCCCGCAAGTTGGCCGACCTACAAAATCCACTATCGATACCGCGAAACGGTCTATCACATCACCCTCACCAACGGCGGGGCCGGCACGACCGTCTCAAAACTCACCTCCGACGGGATCGATCAACCGGATCGCGTCGTCATGCTGATCGATGATCGGAATCCGCATCATGTCGAGATTAAATTGGAGTAGTGGGGCAATGATGAAACTCACGGCGTGTTTAGGAACGGGTTGTAAATAACTTCCCGGTTTTCAACGGTGCGGGGTGCCACGCAACGCCTGTAACGATCTCTCTATGATATCTCAACGATCCCGCGGCGGGCGCGCATTAAAACGCCTCCGTTCTTATGCTGTTTTCACCACGAAAACACCAGAACGGA
>JANXVV010000176.1 GCA_025351525.1 Humisphaera sp.
ACCAAAACGCCAAGCCCTTCCTGTACCAAGCCATTGGCGACTACCAGGTAGAAGCCGCCAAAGCCACGCTGGGGCGTGACTTCAGAATCGGCGATTTGTCGCAAATCGTGCTGTCACTGTTTGGTGCGCTGCCGTTGCCGCCTGATGTGAACCCGCAGCGCAACCTGGGGCAGATTGCGGGCATCGCCCTTGGCGCCAACCGGGGCAGCAAGACGCTGGTACTGGCTGATTCACCCAACAAGCTCACTGGCGCGGCAACGCTTAAAAAAGCCATTGCTCAACGCGACAACCTGATGGGTGGCTGGGACCGGGTGGTGGTGCTCGGCTGGAACTTCGAGCCTTCAATAGGTGAAACCATCACCGCGCTGAACGATTCGCGGCTGGAGGTGCTGGTGATTCCGCCGGACTTGATGGACAGGCTCAAGAAAAAAGGTGGGCTGGACTTATCGTCTCGCGAAGCCCTTCTTAAAGGCGGCAAGAACGGTGCGGGGATTGTCGTCAACAATAGCACCGAGAGTCTTCTCATTCATCTGGTCACCAGCACGGATGACGATGAGCGGATGCCGAGCGAAGGCAAGCCGTTGAAGGACGGGGAGATCGTGTTGCTCAAGACGTGGATCAACCAGGGCGCGCCGTGGGATGCGAATGTGGCGGTGCTTCCACCAAAGCCGAGCATCAAGCCGCGTAGTCCGGTGATTCCTGAAGGCGCGGGGAATCCGATCGATCGCATTTTAACGGGATATTTCAAGGACCATCACGTGAAGGCCACCCAGCAAGTGGATGATCGCCGATACGCCCGGCGAGCGAGTTTCGACATCGTCGGTCTGCTTCCATCCCCCGCGCTTCTCGAATCATTTCAGCGGGATGCCCGTCCGGATAAGCGTGCGATTTTTGCCCGGGCATTGCTCGACCGGAAGCAGGACTATGCCGAGCATTGGATGAGTTTCTGGTGCGACCATCTTCGCAGCGGCACCACCTTCGGCATCGACGGCAAGAACATCAACATCAACGGTTGGTTGCTTCCCGCGCTGCGCGACAACATGCCATACGACCAGTTTGTCCGCACCCTCATCAACCCCGGCAAGGATGGCCCGCGAGGATTCATCGACGGCCTGAAAATGCGCGGCGTCGTCGAAACCTCCGCCCGCACCGAACTTCAGGCGGCACAGAATATCGGGCAGGTCTTTCTCGGCACGCAGATCAAATGCGCCACCTGCCATGACAGCTTCGTGAGCGAATGGACTCAGGCCGATGTGTGGGGGATGGCCACGCTATTTGCCGATGGGCCGATGGAAATCGCCCGCTGCGAAGTGCCGACCGGCAAGATCGCGATGCCGTCATTCATCTTCCCCGAGATCGGCACGATCGACCCGAACTTGCCGAAGCCCCAACAGATCGCCCGACTGGCGGAATTGGTTACATCGAAAGACAACGCACTGCTCGCTCGGACGATTGTCAATCGGATCTGGTCGCGTCTGATGGGTCGCGGTTTGGTCGAGCCGTTGGACAGCATGGAAAATCCCGCATGGAGCCCCGATCTGCTCGACTGGCTCGCGAGTGATCTGATGGCGAACCACTATGATCTCAAGCACACGATCGAGTTGATCGTGACGAGCAAGGCATACCAACTTCCCGCGAACGATGACGCCGAGGTGCGCGGCCCGGGGCTGAAAGATGGCAGCCGGTTTGTTTTCATCGGCCCGCGTTTTCGGCGACTGACCGCCGAGCAATATGCGGATGCGGTGTGCGCAATCGGTGAAAGACAATGGGGCACGCTGACCGCCCCGCCCCCGAAGCCCACCGCCGGCAAGCCGGATCCGAAAAACGAGCACGTGCTGGGCCGCGCGTGGACGCATACGCGCTCAGCCTTCCAGGAGGCACTTGGTCGTCCGGATCGAAATAACGTGACGACTTCACGCGATGGAGATGCTTCGACCTTGCAGGCCCTGCAAATTTTGACCGGCCCGGAATTGGGCGGTGTGCTGGATCAACTTTCCGCGACCCTGTCGGAGAAAAAGTCGAGTGCGAAAGAATTGGCACAGATAATTCACGCAAGGGCGTTCGGCCGATTGCCGACGGCGGATGAATTGAACCTTGCCCAGAGCATCCTCGGCCCCGCGTCCGCTCCAGAGGCCGTCGCGGATTACCTCTGGCTCATCATCGCGCTGCCCGAGTTTCAAGTGATCGATTGAGTACGGTTCTATATAGCCCGGCGTTTACGCCGGATTAAGCTTTACCGGCGTAAACGCCGGGCTAATGAAAGAAAATAAATGACCACCCGACGCAATTTCGTGAAGACCCTCGGCGCAGTCGGCCTCTCCGCCCTCGCCGCCCCATCCCCGCGCATCTTCGCCGCTGAAAAGGGCGAGAAACTTAAATCCCGCGCCGATGCCATGATCTTCCTCTTCATGGCCGGCGGCATGGCCTCCACCGAAACCTTCGACCCCAAGCATTACGAACCCTTCACCCCCGGCATCGATGCCCGGCGGGTGCTCAGCACCTTCCCCACCATCAACACCTCCGCCGACAATATCAAAATCAGCGCGGGGCTCGAGAATACGGCCAAGGTGATGAACCAGTGCTGCCTCATTCGCACGATGCAGGCCGCCAACCTGGGGAAGATTCTTCACTCGCGCCATCAGTTCCATCTGCACACCGGCTACGTGCCGCCGGTGTCGATCCCCGCGCCGCATATCGGCGCCTGGATCGCCCGCACGCTCGGCCCGCGAAATCCGGATGTGCCGGCGTTCATCGACATCGCCGAACCGCTGCAAGCCGGTGAATCGGAAGTCGTCAAAGCCTATCTGACCAGCGGTTTCCTCGGCAACGAATACGGCCCGTTCCGCGTGCCCTTCCCCGCCACCGCCGCCCACGACATTAAAGCCACCATGAGCGATGAACGGCTGACCAGTCGCGTGGCCCGCTACCACGAATTGATCAAAGCCGGCCCGATGAGCGACATCGCCGGCAGCTACCAGCAGGAGTCGATCGTCCGCTCGATGGAAAACGCCTACCGCCTGCTCCGCTCCCCCGCCGCCGTGGCGCTCGATCTGTCGCTTGAAAAAAAGGACGTCTACGACAATTACAATACAAGCGACTTCGGCCTGGGCTGCCTGATGGCCCGCCGACTGGTGGAAGCCGGCGCGCGCTTCATCGAAGTCCACGTCAACTACGTCCCCTTCGGTCACTTCGACACGCACGACAACGGCCATACCAAAATGGTCGAACAGAAAAAGGCGATCGACCGACCCATCGCCCAGCTCATCACCGACCTCGAACAGCGCGGCCTGCTCGATCGCACGATGGTCGTGCTGGCCACCGAATTCAGCCGCGATCCCCTGGTGGAAGGCAAGCCCGATGCCCTGGTCGAAAAGCAAGCCGTCACCCCCAAGCAGATGACCGAGATGAAGCTCTACGGCATGCACGCCCATTTCACCAGCGCCGGCAGCGTCGCCATCTGGGGCGGCGGTTTCAAGAAGGGCCACATCCACGGCGTCACCGCCGATGAACACCCCTGCACCACGATCAAAGACCCCGTCACCATCGAAGATCTCCACGCCACCCTCTACACCGCGATGGGGATTTCACCGAAGCATAATTATGAATTCGAGCAGCGGCCGTTTTATACGACGAAGGATGGGAAGGGGAAGGCGATCATGAGTTTGTTCGCATAATCGAATCGTCAGGTCGCATGTCCCTCTCATCCGTTCAAACGATGTGATACGATTACTTCACTCTAAGTTCTGAAAGTTTTGGAATAGATAGCCATGAAATACAAATCACTTCCTACTATTCTGATCCTCGCCACGTTTGTTACCGCGGGTTTTCGCACCTACGCGGCCAATCCGCTGCCGCGCAGCATACCCGAGTCCCAGGGCGTTTCCTCGCAGGCGATCCTCGATTTCATCGCGACGGTGGACAAGATCAACACGCTGCATAGCTTCGTGATCCTGCGGCATGGGCAGGTGATCGCCGAGGCTTGGTGGAAGCCGGAGTCGGCCCAGAAGCCGCATGTGCTGTGGTCGCTCAGCAAGAGCGTCAACTCCACCGCCGTGGGGCTGGCGATCGCTGAGGGGAAGTTGAGCCTCGACGATCCGGTGCTCAAATTCTTTCCCGCGGAGGCACCGACGGAAATTTCAGAGAATCTCAAGGCGATGAAGGTGCGCGATCTGCTGACCATGACCGGAGGCCATGACACCGAACCGAAAATCATCGGCGGCGCGCCGACTGTCAGGCAGTTTCTGGCGCATCCGGTCATGCACTTGCCGGGCACGCATTTTCAATACAATACGATGGGCAGCTACACCCTCTCGGCGATTGTCACCAAGGTTACCGGGCAGACGACGCTCGATTATTTGAAGCCGCGGCTGTTTGAACCGCTGGGGATCGAAAACCCTGAGTGGGGAAGTAGTCCCGAAGGCAATTCACTCGGTGGGTACGGACTTAGTCTCCGAACCGAAGACATCGCCAAATTCGGACAGCTCTATCTGCAAAAGGGTAAATGGAACGGCAAGCCATTGATCCCTGAAGCCTGGGTCGAGCAGGCCACCCGCAAGCAGGTGCCCAACGATCAGGAAGGTCACACCAAACTCGGCATCGATTGGATGCAGGGTTATGGCTTTCAATTCTGGCGCTGCACCCACAACGCCTTTCGCGGGGATGGGGCGAACGGTCAGTTGTGCGTCGTCATTCCCGACAAAGACGTGGTGGTCGCCATCACCGCCGACACGGGTAATTTTCAGGGGGAGATGAATGCGATCTGGGAAAAGTTGTATCCGGCCTTCACAGCCGAGGCGCTTCCCGAGAATGGACCCGCGCAGGAAAAGGTGAAGCAGGCGGTGGCGACTCTCGAAGCGCATCCGGCGAAGAAAGTAGTTAAACCCATCATCGCCCCGGGCGCGGAACTGAAAAAGATCGTGGAGGATTGCAAGTTCACCGAAGGCCCGGCCTCCGATGCCGAGGGGAATGTCTACTTCACCGATCAGCCCAACGATCGCATCCTCAAATACAGTGTCGATGGCAAGCTGTCGACGTTCATGAAGCCCTGCGGACGATCCAACGGCCTGTGCTTCGATGCCCAAGGCAACCTGTGGGCCTGCGCCGATGAGAAGAATGAACTGTGGAAGATCGACCCCGCCGGTAAACCCACGGTGGTCGTCAAGGATTTTCACGGTAAGCTCCTCAATGGCCCGAACGACGTCTGGCTACGTCCGGAAGGCGGGCTCTATTTCACCGATCCCTACTACAAGCGAGACTACTGGAAACGCGGAGCCACCGAGCAGGATGCCGAGGCCGTCTACTACCTCGCCCCCGACCATAAGACATTGACCCGAGTCGTCGGCGATATGAAACAACCCAATGGCATCATCGGCACGCCCGATGGAAAAACGCTCTACATCTCCGACATCGCCGGCCATCAAACCTACGTCTACGACATCCAACCCGATGGCTCCCTAGCCAAGAAAAAGCTCTTCTGCGAACTAGGCTCCGATGGCATGACGATCGACGATGAGGGCAACATCTACCTCACCGGCAAAGGAGTCTCGGTCTTCGACAAGGCCGGGAAGCTGATCCAAAAGATCGACATCCAGGAGGCCTGGACCGGCAACGTCTGTTTCGGCGGCAAAGACCGGCACACGCTGTTCATCACCGCCAGTAAAAGCGTCTACACGATTGCGATGCGGGTGAAGGGGGCGGGGAGTCAGTGAGCGACGAGGAAGTTTTGTAGTGATCCCCCTCTGGCCGAACAAAAGTTTCAACCCGGGTTTCGACTCTCATCGTTTGACATCGTCATACTGATCGCTGGCGGCGCCGCGTCCGCATACGCTACGACCGTAGATAGAGGGCTTGGCGTTGCCATTGCGTTCGTCGTCCTGCACTTCTTTTTATTCTGCAACGTACTCCGGATGTCTCGCCCTCTCGAACTCCTATGGGCAGGCCTCTTTGCGGGACTGTCAAGCATGATGATTACGCGGAACCTGCTGTCGTGGCCGGTTATATTTTCAATTTCCACGGGGGTGACGGTGGTCCTCGCCATCATCGAGACGCATCGTCCTTCGTATCACGGCGTCGGCTGGCGGAAGTTGAATCCGCGCCTCCCGGAATGGTGGAAGTCCACGGCGATGGCCCTGGAGGAACCCCGCCACTCGACTATCGTTGATTCATCATCTGATTTTTCAGATCCTCCGCCAGGCGCGTGAGATCCTCGAGTGATAGAGTGAGAAGTTTTTCTTCCGGCGTCTCCGGTCTCTGCAGAAAATCCTCATATGCCCGGATCATCCCGATCTGCTTGCCGATCTACTGGCCGCGCCGCAGCGCATTACCTTCCCAACTGTCGCAATCAAAACGGCTTTTGAGACGCGCTTCGTAACGCTCCCGCTCGATATCGGTTTGGGTCAACATCTTCAATTCCTCCATGGCTCGCAGGATCGACGGTTGTTGGAGCGCCGTCGGTAGCGTTGCCGTATCGATTTTTTCCGCGAATCGCAAAAAGTAAAGCCATAAATCCAATCCGCTGTCCAGTTGATTCAGCGTCTTTGTGAATTTCGGCAGTTCCAGAATGTGAAACTCGAAATCCTGACTCAACACAAAATGATGGTTGTCCTCCTAAAGGTGAAATCGCAGATGATGATCCGGCACCTGCGGGAAGAGCACGTGATTCAGAAAACTGATGGAGATGGTGGGCCGCAACGCGATATAATTTTCACCTTCGTGAAGTTGCTGCTGGTAAAGTTTCGACCAGTAGTACAGAACGCGTTTTTGGTAATCCGGATAGGCCAGCATTTGCATCTCGACGTTGAACAACCGCCCGGACTGGTCACGGACCTTGATGTCGAGGATCGACAGCTTGTCGTCCAGTGCTTCCTGGAGATTGAACGGATTCAGCAACTCGACGCCCTGAATCTCACGGCCGGGCGGCGGGTCAAGCACCTTGTTGAGCACGTCGATCAAGAGAGTGCGCGTGGCATCCCTGCCCAGTAAATACTTGAAGGCGTAATCAACCTTCGGATCGATGCCGAGAATTATGAAGGCTCCAGAAGCGGTGACTCTTGTATTTGTATCATTCCTGTACTTTCTGCACACGGTGCCAATCCCGTTCATTAGAGGGGTTTTCAGGTTGGTGCCACGTTGTGGTGCAGGCGTCCAGCCTGCTTTCCGAATGCAGGCTGGAAGCCCGCATCACAAAGGACGCTACACCAACCTGACAACTGCTCTGGTGCCCAATCCATCGTCTCATTTTACATCGAGGAGAGTCCTTGAAACCAGAAGACGTCGTCATGTACAACGGAGGGGTGTGGCGCGCGATTCTGGCGGATTTGTTATCATGTCGGGCGGGTCAGGGGATCCTGCGGTCGAAGGATTGCTACGCTGCCGCAAATGATTCTCGCCATGATGGAGGCGCAGTGGGGGACTGAGGGAATCAGGAAGAGACAAGGGAACCCAGTGACCGGGAGGCAAGGTGAATTCACCTTGCCGGCTCAGGCGGCGCAGGCTTTGGCGAGGTGTCGATGAATGTATGGTTCGACGTCGGCGGCGGGCATGGGCCGCGCGAACAGATACCCCTGCGCCATTTCGCAGCCCATGCCCTTGAGCAAGGTGAATTGATCGGTGGTCTCGATGCCCTCGGCAACGAGGCTCATGTGAAGACTACGGGTGAGGGTGATGATCGCCTGCACGACGGCGGTGTACTGGCGTCGCTCGCTGATGCTTTCGATGAAACTGCGGTCGATTTTCAGGCCGTTGACCGGGAAGCGGTGCAGGCAACTGAGCGAGGAGTGACCGCTGCCGAAGTCGTCGATCACGAGCTGGACGCCCAACTCGCGGATGCACCCCAGGATCGCCACGGAATGCTCTGCGTTCTGCATGACCGTGCCCTCGGTGATCTCCAGGCGCAGGCGGCGCGGTTCCAAGGGGCTGCCCGCCAGCAGCGATTCGATCTGATCGACGATCTTCGAACTGACGAGCTGTTTGCGGGAAAGATTGACGCTCACGCTGAGAGTGGGCAGCTCGGGGAACAGGCGGCTCCAGAGCTGAAGTTGGGCCCAGGCCTCGGTGAGGATGTGCCGGCCCATCTCGATAATGATCCCGAGCTCTTCGGCCATCGGGATGAAATCTCCCGGCAACACCATTCCGCGCTCGGGATGCCTCCAGCGCGCCAGCGCCTCGAAGCCCTCGATGATTCCCGATCCCAGATTGATGATGGGCTGATAGTAAACCTCGATCTGACCGAGTTCCGTGGCCTTGCGAAGATCGTGCTCGAGGGTCAGACGATCCATGGCCTGCTTGTACATGGCTTCATCAAAAATGACGAAGTTGGCGCGGCCGTTGGCCTTGGCGCGGTACATGGCATTGTCGGCATCGCGGATGACCGCGTCGGCGGTGTCGTACGGAGTGCGGTTGGTGGTGATGCCGATGCTGGCCGAGCTGCGGACCTGATGCCCGTTCAAATCATAGGGCGCGGCGAGAACCTGCAGAAGGCGGTCGGCGACGCGCACCACATCTTGATGCTCGTGCAGTTCGTCCAGGAGCACGACGAACTCATCGCCACCGAGCCGTGCGGCGCAATTCGCGTCAGGGACCGTGGCGGTTGTGGCAAGGGTGTCGGCGCCGCGAAGCGCCATGCGAATGCGCTGGGCGATCTGGACCAGCAGCATGTCGCCGGCCTCGTGCCCGAGGCTGTCGTTGATGACTTTGAACCGGTCGAAATCGAGGAAGAGGACGCCGTACTTGTAGTCGGGATTCCGCCTGGCTCGCTCGATGGCGACCCCCACGCGGTCGCGCAGGAGCGTGCGGTTGGGCAACCCGGTCAGCTTGTCGTGCAGGGCCAGGGCGCGCAGTTCCGCCGTGCGATGCTCGACCAGTTTCTCCAACTCCGCCATCTTCATCTGGGCCCGCTGCCCCAATTCCCACTTCTTGGTCAGTGCGCTGGCGAGTTGCCAGACCTCCATGCTGTCGAACGGTTTTTTCAGCAGCAGCAGGCGATCGGTCCAACCGAGGCGCTCGATGATCTCGTCCCAGGAGTGGTCCGAATACGCCGAGCAGATCACGACTTGGAGATCGGGGTCTTTCTTCCAGAAGTTCTCGATGGTCTGCAGGCCGTCCCATCCCGGCGGCATGCGCATGTCGACGAAGGCGACGGAATACGGCCGGCCCTCGGCGAGGGCTTGCTGCACCTTGTCGTACCCTTCCTCGCCCTGGATGGCACCGTCGAGATCAAAGGTGACCGGTGCCTGGGCCATGGCGGACGCCGCTCCGTCGCCGAACAGCGCGGCCTCGGCGTCATCGAGATTGGCTGAGCTGGTCGGCATCCTGCTGCCCAGCGTCTTGCGAAAGTCGCTATGGATGGCGTCATTGTCATCCACAATGAGGATGCGGCGGTTTGCGGGTACCTGGGTGGTTGCCCGCGGTGTCTTGGCGAGGGGTGTCTTGGCGAGGT
The DNA here is from genome assembly GCA_025351525.1 of Humisphaera sp. Classification (GTDB taxonomy): domain Bacteria; phylum Planctomycetota; class Phycisphaerae; order Tepidisphaerales; family Tepidisphaeraceae; genus JANXVV01. The sequence continues at coordinate 9,437 of JANXVV010000176.1, forward strand.
GGTTCATCATAAATGTTTCTCCGGTCGGCCTGACGCGGCAACCGCGTCTGGACCAACGCCGCAGTCGGCGGTGGGGTAATGGGGACTTCCAGCGTAAAGATCGCGCCGCGGCCCGGGCCTTCGCTGGTGGCGAGGAGCGAACCGCCCATTTCGCGGGCGGCATTGGCGGCACTGTGCAGGCCAAACCCGTGACCTTCCTGGCGGGTCGTGAATCCGTGCGTGAACAACCGGGCCAGATTCTCCGCCGAGATGCCGATCCCGGTGTCGGTGACGGTGAACCGGATGTGCGGACCTTGCGGCGAATCGATCTGCTCGGTCTTCAGCGTGACCTGCTTGATCGGCGCGTCATCCAGCGCGTTCTTGGCATTGCCGATGAGATTCACGAGTATCTGAAGGATCTTGTGTTTATCCAGCGGCAGTGCGGGGAGGTCGGCCAGTGCCCAGCGCACTTCCAGTTGCTTTTGTTGGTACGCACTGGCGTTCAGGCGCATCGCATCCTTGAACAGATCGGCCGGGCGGATCGGGCTGAGGAAGGTCGAATTCTTTGCGTAGGTCTGCTGCGTACCAATGATCGCCTTAATATGTTCGACGTTCTCGCAGGCCGATTTGATCTCGTTGAGCACGCTGGCATGGTCCTGGGTGAGAAACCCGGCCAGATCAACCAGATAGGCGGGCAGACGCCGGCCTTTCTCATCGGTGGTGAGAAAGGCGGGCAGATCCTCCTTGTGCTCGGCCATCATCTGAACCGCCTTGCCAAGGTTGGCGATCTTTGATTTTTTCAGGCGATCGGTGACCAAAGCGGTGGAGACATTGAGGCTGTTGAGCACGTTACCGACGTTGTGCAGTACGCCGCTGGCCACCTCGGCCATGCCGGCCTTGCGGCTGGACTCTTCGAGCTGGCGGTGCATCTGCTCGGTCTCGGCCTCGGCGCGTTTGCGGTCGCTGACATCGAGGATCGCGCCGTCGATATACGGGGGCGCGCCCGAATCACCGGCGGCCACCTGCCCGCGATCCTGCACCCAGCGCTGCTCACCGTCGGGGCGACAGATGCGATACTCGACGAGGTATTGCCCGCCGACCGCGACCAAGGCCGCCGCCACTTGCTGCCGCACGAGCAGCTGGTCCTCGGGAGCGATCAGCTCGATGAGGGATCTGGCACCGAGGTCGTCCGACGGCCGCCCGGCAATCTGGCTGATGCCATCGCTCACATATTGAATGGCCCGATCCGGATCGGTGCCGCAGCGATAGATCGCTCCGGGGATGTTCTGCACCAGGGTCCGGAAGCGGCGCTCGCTGGAGGCCAGCGCCACCGCCCGAATGTGCATCGAGCTCATGGTCCAGACGACTGCGGACAACAGCAGGCTGATGGCCACCCCCGCCCAGAGGATCACCGTTCCCTGCCCGGCGCGAGCGCGATAGACGGGGAAATTTTCCAGCACGGAAGTGGGGACGGCGGCCGTCAACAGCCATTGTTGATAGTCGGTGACCACGCAGGCTTCGGCCCGCGCATACGGGAACCCCTTGGGCGCATCGCCCTGTCGCATCACACCCAGTGCCGGAATGAGCTCGGCGGCGAGCTTCGGCGCGGCGATGGCATAATCCGGATCGGGCCGCGCGGCGACAAAATACGGTTGGCGAAACACCCGCGACATCGCGCCGGTTCGCAGCACCGCCGACACCATTCCGTTCAGCTTCCCATCGGCCGCGTAACTCGGCACGGAGTAAACGATGCCCCTGCGGCTCGAATCCGCTTGGGAAGGGGGGTCGCCGGCAGCCACGGTGCCGGCGTCGGACGTCGTCAACTCCGTGCTGGACACGGCCGGGTAGTCCAAATCTTCGCTGCTGGACATCGCGGGAAAGTGCTTCTGGAAGAACTGCCACTGATCCTTCATGGCGCGGTATTCTTCGATCGTGTAGTCGTTGGACGGTGTGGCGGACTTTCGTCCGGACACGATGGTGTTGCCGACCCTGATCGCGTCAAACGTGGCGATCGGCCGCTGCCTTTGGCCGGTGAGCGGGTCGATCTGATCCGGGTCCATCTCCGCGGCAACGACACAGAGCTTGGAGACCGGTACGCGCGATGCCATGTTGTTGTAGAGCTGCTGAACGGTCAGGCGCGACTCGGGCGGGAGGCTCTGCGAACTTTTGGAGGCGGCGATTCCCGGGAGCATGGCCACCGTGCGCAGCGTGTCGTACGTCTGGTTCAGCATCGCCTCGAAGTCGTGGCGCGCCTCGACGAACTGCTTGTCCCATTCGAGCTTGAACAGGTCGGTGGCGTAGCGTGCGCCCTGATTGACGGAATTGCGTTGGACCATCCGTGTCAGCGTCAGCGACGCCAGCAGCGCCAGCAGAGCCGGCAGCACGCGTGTCGCCAGCGACCGCAGGCCTCGAGCGCTCATGGTGGGGGTCGTCTTCGGATTCTTCATAACGGAAGTCCGTTCGGTGGCCATCGTGTTGCCACCCAGGGATTTTCGGATGTTTCAGCCCTCCCATTCAGAATAATCCTAAATCTTGTTTGCCATCGGCTCGATGTTGCCTGTGTGCGGGTTGCCAGGGATTTAACGGAACATCTGATATGAAACCTTCCAAGCCCATATTGCGACGACGATTAGCGATGCTTCGGGGCGGAGTGCTGTGGGCGGCATTGAGTGCCGGCCCGGCAGTGGCGGGGCCTGCCGCGCCCGCTCCGGCGGTGGCGGACCCCGACGTCGTTCGCCGTCTGACCGAGCGCGTCGACCACCAGGATGAGGAAATCCACCAGCTCAAAGCCATGCTGCTGCAAAAGGGCAACGCGCCCACCGCGGCCCCCGCGGCGGCCGATGACGTAAAACAACGCCTGGATGCCCATGACGCCGAGATCAAGAAGATCAAGACTGAGATCGTAGACTCGGCGGCCGCAGAAACCGCCACCATTTTCCCGTCGCTGCAGTTTCATGGATTCGCGGACATCAATTATCACGCCGGCACCCAGAAGGCCGATAAGAACGCCTTTGCCCTGGGCGAGTTGGATCTGTTCTTCACGTCCCAGTTGGCCCCGGATCTTGGCCTGTTGAGCGAGACCGTGATTGCCGCCGACGATCACAATCACTTCGGGATCGATATCGAGCGGTTGGCGCTTCAGTACCACCCCAGCGAGTATTTCAACGTCGACGTGGGCCGCTATCACACTGCCATCGGGTATTACAACACCGCGTATCACCACGGCAGCTGGTTTCAGACCGCCGTGGGCCGTCCGCAGTATCTGAGTTATGAAGACTCTGGCGGCATCATTCCGGTGCATAGCATCGGCGCTTCGTTCCACGGGGCGATCCCGTCCGGGAAGCTGGGGCTGAATTATTACGTCGAGGTCGGCAACGGACGCCAGAATCAACCGCCCGGCTCGGACAGAAATGCCGTGGCAAACATCTCTGAAGACAACGCCTACAAGGCCGTCAATCTCGCCCTGACCGCACGGCCGGAAGGCCTGCCGGGCTTGCAATTCGGGGCAGGCGTGTATCACGACACACTCAGTCCCGAAGGCGTCCCGCGCACCGATGAGATCATGATCCACGGCCATCTGGTCTACAAAAACGCGGATTGGGAATTTCTCAGCGAAGGCCTGGCCATCCACCACTCGCCCAGGGGCATGTCCGACACCTGGTCTGAAGCGGGCTTCGTGCAAGTGGCCCGAAAATTCGGCAAGGTCACACCGTATGCGAGATTCAGTTATTTCAATGCCGCCGACGCCGACCCGATTTACCAGTTGATCGCGCAGGCCGGCCGGCATTACGGGCCGGCCGTCGGAATTCGCTATGACTTCTCGACCTTCGCGGCCCTCAAGGTTCAGTACGACTATGTGGTCAATCACGGGGCATCCATCGACCCCGGCCCTACTTTCAGCCCGATCCCCGCTGGATCGTTCAGCCGCGTCACCGTACAAATGAGCTTTACGTTTTAGGAGGAGGATCAAGTGCGTGGAATTCAGAAAGCTCGAATTTTTCTTGCCGGTGTGCTGGCACTGTTGTTGCCGTGCGCGGCGTTGCGGGCCGAGGATAGACCGGCGCATCTGGCGATCATTGTGGCCAAGGACAGCCCGATCCATGCCATGACGATGGCGGATCTGATCAAAGTCTTCCGCGGCGAAGAGGCGAGGACGGACGACGGCACCCGATTCGTCATCGTCATGCGCGAGCCCGGCTCCGCCGAGCGCGGCGTGGCGCTCGGCGGCATTTACGGCATGAGCGAGTCCGAGTACAAGAAATACTTCCTCGAGGCGACATTCACCGGCACGGTCCCGAGCGCTCCCAAGCAGTTCAACAGCGCGGCGGCGGTTCGGCGGTACGTCGCCAGGACTCCGGGGGCGATCGGGTATGTGCTGTCCACCGAGGTGGATGACAGCGTGAAGAGCATCACCGTCGACGGCAAATCGCCCGTCGACGCCGATTACGCCTTGAAGAAAGTCAATTAGCATGCGAGCGCATTTCTTCCATGCGTCGGGATCGATCGGTGTGGCGATGGCGATGATGGCCCTTGCGGGCTGCGCGAGCCATGTCTCACCGCAACCGGCCCCCTCCAGCGGCTCGTCGATTTACACTTTGGACAGCTCCTGGCAGACCGACACCGGAGGCACTCTGCGCCTGGCCGACTTGCGCGGCCATCCCAGGGTGATCGCCATGTTCTTTACCTCCTGCGAGGGAACTTGCTCCCTGACCGTCGAACATCTCAAGAGGATTGAAGCGTCGCTCCCCGTCGATTTGCGGTCGGGGGCGAGTTTTGTCCTGGTCTCCCTCGATCCCGTGCGAGACACCCCCGCCACGCTTGCGAAATTTCGGAGCGAGAACCAGTTGGCATCCGATCGGTGGCTGCTGCTGCGTGGCGATCCCGCCCCCACCGCCGACCTGGCGACCGCCCTCAAGGTTCAGTATGCCAAAGACCCCGCGCGTCGCATTCGGCACGCCAGCCAAATCACGGTGCTGGATGACGCCGGCCGGATCATCCTTCAGCAAACAGGGACACGCCCCGACCTTTCGGCAACGATCGATGCGCTGGCGACCGCCGCAACGAAGTGATCAGTCATTCGCGGACTATGGTCTCGATGTCGCGACCTGGAATTGGCGCGCGTTGCGGACCACTGTAGGGCTACACCAGCAACTCCCGAACCACCTGCCCATACACATCCGTCAACCGAAAATCGCGGCCTGCATACCGATACGTCAGCTTCTCGTGATCCAGACCTAGGACGTGAAGTAGGGTCGCGTGGAGGTCGTGGATGGAGACTCGGCCCTCGACGGCGCGGAAGCCCAGTTCGTCGGTGGCCCCATGGCAGGTGCCGCCCTTAAAACCGCCGCCGGCCATGAACATGGTGTAGCCGTAGGGATTGTGGTCGCGGCCATCGGCGCTTTCGGAAACGGGGGTGCGGCCAAACTCACCGCCCCAGACCACCGCCGTTTCATCGAGCAGGCCGCGACGTTTGAGGTCGCGGATCAGGGCGGCGGAGGCTTTGTCCATATCGGGGCAGCGGGCGCGGAGGTTTTTGTTGATGCGGCTGTGGTCGTCCCACGGCTGGCCGCCGCCGCCATAGTAGACATGGATGGATCGGACGCCGCGCTCGACCAGTCGGCGGGCAAGGAGGCAGCCGTTGGCGAAGGGGGTGTTGCCGTATTCCAGGCGAACCGATTCGGGCTCCTTGCGGATGTCGAACGCATCGGTCGCCTCGGCCTGCATGCGGTAGGCGGTCTCCATCGCCTGGATGCGGCCATCGAGAAATTCGTCCTGTCCGAAGGAGCCTTCGTGGTCGTGATTCAGTTGCTGGATGAGATCGAGCTGATGCCGCTGGTCGGGGGCGGTGAGTTGCTTGTTCTGTAGATACCGAATCATCTTTTCCGGCTCGGTGACCGAGCAGTCGAAGCCGATGCCCTGGTGCTTGGAAGGTAGGAACCCGGCCCGCCCGCCGCCGTTGGTGCCGCCGCCTTGGCCGAGGACGACGAAGCCGGGGAGGTTTTGATTTTCGGTGCCGAGGCCGTAGCTGAGCCATGAACCCATGGCGGGGCGGGTGGCACCGATGTTGCCCGAGTGGAACAGGTTGCGGGCGGGGTTGTGGGTGGGGTTGAACGTGTACATCGAACGGACGACGCAGAGATCATCCGCAAGCGCAGCGAGGTTGGGAAGCAGCTCGCTGACTTCCAGGCCGCACCGTCCATGCTTTTTGAAGGCGAACGGCGAGGGAAGCAGGCCGCCGGTGGTGCGCTCGGTGCGGAGGTTGGCGGCAGCCGGTCGCTGGCCGGCGTATTTTTCGAGCGCGGGCTTGGGATCGAACAGATCCATCTGCGAAGGGCCACCCGGCATGAAGAGGACGATGTTGTGCCGGGCCCGCGGCGTGAACTGCGCGAGGCCCATCTTCATTGATGCGTCCACCGTCGCCCCCCCAGCCGTCGCCGCGCGGGCACCCTGTTCTTTCAACATTCCCAGCAACCCCACCGCCCCCAAACCCGCCGACAGCGACTGTATAAAAGCCCGTCGCGAGCGCAGTCCCCCTCCCCCTCCCCCCGCATTCCGGCAAGGGGCCGGGGCAATTGATTTCAAATCGGAAGTCTCCATGACCCCATCATACGCTCGCCGCGCTCTTGAAACATTCATGGTGACCCTTTCAGATTGAGTCCGTGCGGATCACCCGCCGATCCACGCGGCCGGCAATTGAACGCCCATTGTCCGCAGGCTTCGGTACGCTTTTGACCCGCCACCCGTTCTATTTCCGGGGGACACGAATGTTGCCGCGCACCGGACCTCGCTCCGGGCATTCGTGATTTTGACATTCCCCTTTGGGATGCCAGGCCACCCGACTTGAAACCCGCTTCCTCGTCGGTATAGTCTCCATCCCCGGTGCCCGCCGAGCTTCTTATGACTTCACCCGAACGCCAGCTTGAGGAAGATCTCGTCAAGCGGCTGGTCGATTTGAAGTACGAGCATCGCGCGGACATCAGGGATCGGGGCGCGCTTGAGAAGAACTTCCGCGAGAAGTTCCAGACCCTCAACCACGTCCACTTGACGGAGGCCGAGTTCCAGCGCCTGACGAGGAGATTGTCACACCGGATGTCTTCACCGCCGCACACACGCTCCGCAACCGCAACAGCTTCACCCGCGACGACGGCACGCCGCTCAACTTCACGCTGGT
>JANXVV010000363.1 GCA_025351525.1 Humisphaera sp.
AAGTGCCATTCGCCCATGCCACCTTATTCAAAGCACCCAATCTCAATTGCGACGGCTCTGAATTATTTAGCCGTCTCGCTTGCGAGGCGCGTCTTGGCACGCATCCCGCCAGACGCGCCTCGCAAGCGAAACGGCTAAATAATTTGACGAATAATTGATATCAACATCGCTTGAAGGATTTCCCGCGCCGGGTTACAGTCTCCAACCCGGCTCGCCAAGTGCCGCCCGTTTTTGCGACAGGCCGTTGGAATCGCAGTGTGCATCCAACCCTCTGTCGCGTGATGCGGGTTTATCGTTTTACTACACCCAAGCCTTACGGCCGGCCCCGATCTCTTGGCAATCGGCGTCGGCAAAGGCTGCCAGGGCGGATGGACGGCGACAGCTATATAAGCTGCCCGACTCCTCCGATTTTCCCTGTACTTCGCAGGAGTTCGTTCATGGATCAGCTTCCCGTCACCCCGTCCTCCGCTCCGACCATTCTGGCCCCCCAGCCGCAGGCGCATCCGGCACCCGCCGAGCTCGTCAAGGCATTGGTCGATGCGGGCGTTCACTTCGGCCATCGCGTTTCCCGCTGGAATCCCAAGATGGAACCGTACATCAAGGGCAAGCGCAACATGATCCATATCATGGATGTGAAGGAGACCATGAAGGGTCTCTTCCGCGCCAAGAAATTGCTTCAACAACTGGTGGCGCAAGGCAAGGACGTGCTGTTCGTTGGCACAAAACGTCAGGCCCGCCATGCCATTCAGGAAGAAGCCAATCGTTGCGGCATGCACTACGTCAACGAACGATGGCTCGGTGGCACCCTCACCAATTTTCGCACCATTCGCGCCCGTTTGAACCGCTTGGAAGAGCTCGAGAAATTGTGGGCCACCGGTCAGATCGACACCTTCTCGAAGAAGATGAAGTCGACGCTGCAGCGTGAGATGACCAAGATCAAATCCAACCTCGAAGGCATCCGCAAGATGGAGCGCATGCCCGGCGTGATGTTTCTCGTCGATACCCGCCGCGAGCATATCGCGGTGAAGGAAGCCCGCAAACTCGGCGTGCCGACGATCGCATTGATCGACACCGACAGCGATCCGGATCTGATCGATCTGCCGATCCCCGGCAACGATGACGCGATGCGCGCCGTCGAAATCATTCTGCATGAGTTGGCGGACAGCATCATCGATGGCAAGTCCGGCCGCTCGAAGCAGGATGACGAGGCCGGCAATACGCGTCGCCGTTCGACCCGCACCCAGTTCAAGTCGGAGGATGGCAAGCCCGAAGAAAGTGCCGCCCCGGCCGCCCCCGCAGAGGCTGCAACGGCAGTGGAACCCGTCGCGACGGAAGCGGCGGTTCAACCGGCTTAGTACTCCGCCCGCACCAACGGTGTGGGTCGAATGGGTGCCACAGGTCGCGGTACTCCGAGACCTGTGGCTTGCGGCCTCGAAGACGGATTTTGGAGGGCGGTCGTCCGTTGTCAATTGCCCGCCGTCGGTTTTCAACGACTGACCACGGACGACTGACAACGGACTTTTTTTTTCAAACATCGCAATCAATTGGAGATACCATGGCAGACATCACCGCAAAACTCGTAAACGACCTTCGCGCCAAGACCGGCCAGGGCATGATGGAATGTAAAAAGGCACTGGTCGAATCAGGCGGCGACATGGACAAAGCCATCGCCTACTTCCGCGCCAAGGGTGTTAAATCGTCGCTGACGGAACGTGCCGCCGGCGAAGGCCGCATCATCGGCGCGCAATCCCCCGACAAAAAATCCGCCGCGCTTGTGGAAGTGAATTGCAACACCGATTTCACCGCCAAGAGTGAACCGGTGCAGAAGGTCGGCGCGATGGCTGCCGCAGCATTGTTGAAGAACACCGGCGGGAATGTGTCTGAAGAGACCGCCGTCAAAGCGGAACTGACGATCGTCTCGCAGACTACCGGTGAAAACGTGCAGGTCGGCAAGACCGCCGCCCTCAGCAACCCCGCCGGTGTCGTCGGCCTGTATCTCTATGCCATCACCGGCAAAATCGGGGTCATCATGAGCTTCAGCGGTGGCGTCCCCAGCGACGATCTGATCAAGCAGATCGGTGGGCACATCGCCTTCGCCCGACCGCTCGGTCTGAATCGCGATGCGGTGCCGGCGGATCTCGTCGCCAAGGAACGAGCCATTGCCGTGCAGGAAGCCCAAGCCACCGGCAAGCCACCGGCGATCGCCGAGAAGATCGCCGAAGGAAAGCTCAACAGCTTCTTCGCCGAGCGGGCCCTTCTCGATCAGGCGTTCTTCAACGTCCAGGTATTCACCGGCACGATCGCCAATTTTCTGAAACAGAACGGCGTGACGCTCGACAAATACGTTAGGCTTGAAGTCGGTCAGTGATTTGGAATGACGTCATGCGGATGGATCACGTCTGACTGCTTCATTCTTCAATATTTAGCCGTCTCGCTTGCGAGGCGCGTCTGGACACGCATCCCGCCAGACGCGCCTCGCAAGCGAGACGGCTAAAT
>JANXVV010000400.1 GCA_025351525.1 Humisphaera sp.
GTGTCTTAAATCGGACTTCGGCTCCGTGTATGACGAGGTCGGGTGCCACAGGCCGCGGTGCTCCGCTCGTTGTTCTACACAACTTTACGACCCCTTCATTTTCGACTCCGGCCCGAAAATTTCCCACGCCAGGGCCGGATCATACCTCCGCTGCATGCCGATCCACACGGCCTGCGTGCCGGGCGCGCTGTCTTTGCGGCGGATGTAGCCGCCGAGCTGCGCGATCAGCGTTCCGATCGCTCGCGCGGCTTGATCGTCTCGATCCAAATAATTGAATGCGTCGCCCCGGCGTCTAATGGCATGATATATTTCAATCATGTTCGCAGAATCGCAGGTGCCGTTATGACCATCACCCTCCATTTGCCTCCGGAAGAAGAACAGGAGATCGAGAAGCGGGCCGCTTTGCGGGGGCAGGATGTGGATGCCTACGTCAATCAACTCATCTCGATCGAAATCAAAAAGAAGCCCGTGTTTCCGTTTGAGGCCGCCGAACCGTTTACGCGCGCGGTTGAAGCGAGTGGGATGTCCGATGAAGAGGTCGACGCGCTTTTTGAGGACGTGATTCAAGAAGTTCGGGCGGAGCGCCATTAACGTGAACAACCTTGATGGGGGCTGCAAACGACGTTCAACCGTCGGTCGTTTTTGATTGCATGATCCCTTTGCACTTCCCCCAACCCTTCCTTACCCTTCTCTCATGTGTGGTATCGCCGGCATCATCACCTTCGACGACCGCTTCCACATCTCGACCGGCCAACTGGAAGCGATGAGCCATCGGCTGGCCCATCGCGGCCCCGACGGCCAGGGACTGCACCTGAACCACGATCGCGAGGCCACGGCGCTGCATCCGCAGGCAGGGTTGGTTCATCGACGTCTGGCGATTCTCGACCTCGATCCGCGGGCCAATCAACCGTTCACGGATTCGGCCCGCCGATCGATCGTCTTCAACGGTGAGATCTACAACTTTCGCGATATCAAAAAAGAGCTGGCCCGGATCGACCCCGGCTACGCGTGGCGGACCACCGGCGACACCGAGGTGCTGCTGCGGTCCTGGCTCACATGGGGCGAGCGGTGCGTCGAGTATTTCAATGGCATGTTCGCGTTTGCCGTCTGGGACGATGCGAAGGGCACGCTGTTTCTGGCGCGCGATCGGATGGGTCAGAAGCCGTTGTACATGGCGTTTGTCGCGGCTTCCGAAGATCAATCGCGCGGGATGCCGCCCAAGCCCGGCACGGAATCGATCGCCGCCATCGCGTTCGCCAGCGAATTGCCGGCGCTGTTGACGCTGCCGTGGGTACGGCGGGAGGTGGACAACGATGCGCTGGTTGAATACCTGCAATGGGGTTACATCCCCAGCCCGCTGACGATTTACGAAGGGGCCTGGCGACTGAAGCCGGGCGAGACGATGACGATCACCCGCGCGGGCGCGGTCTCCCGAACCTACTTCGATCCCAATCGCGGCGAACCGTTCTCGAACATCGACGCGACCACCCGCACCCGCCAACTTTTGACGCAGGCGGTGAGCAGGCAACTGGTGAGCGATGTGCCGGTCGGTTGTTTTCTTTCCGGCGGGATCGACAGCTCGATCATCGCCGCCGCGATGAAAGCGACGGCGGGGGATGTGCTGACGTTCTCGATGGGTTTTGACGATCCACGTTACGATGAGAGCGGATACGCCGCGCGGGTGGCCCGGCATCTTGGCACCAAGCATCACGCGTTCACCGTGCGCCCCGATGCCGCCGCCGATCTCCCCGCCATTGCCGCCGCGTTTGGGGAACCGTTCGGCGATTCGAGCGCGCTGCCCTCGTACTATCTCGCGCGCGAGACGCGGGCTCACGTGAAAGTGGCTTTGAGCGGGGATGGCGGGGATGAACTTTTCGGCGGGTACGACCGGTATCGCGCCATGGCGTTCAGCCAAAAGCTTCGAAGGATTTTTTCACCGTATCCGTGGAAACTGATTTCCCCCCTGGCCGCACTGCTCCCGGGAACGCATCCGAAGTCGAAGCTCGCGCGGTTGAAAAGGTTGCTCGCATCGCTGCATCTGCCGCCCGCCAAACGCTACTCGACCTATCTTCGGCTGATGGACGATCGGTTGCTCCATCGCCTGCTGCAACCGGCGGTCCGGGATTATTTCTGGCTCGAGTGGGATCGCATCGCCACCCATTTCGACGGAGCCAGCGCCGATCGCGGCCCGGTGGAAGCCGCCCTGGCCGTCGATCGACTCTATTATTTGCCGGACGATTTGCTGACGAAAGTGGATCGCACTTCGATGCAATTCTCGCTGGAGGTGCGCAGCCCTTTTATGGATCACGAACTGGTCGCGTTCGCCGCCGATCTTCCCTCGCGGCAACTGCTTCGCGGCGGTGGCAAGCGACTTTTGCGGGAGGCATTCGCCGGGGATCTGCCGAAAGAAGTTTTCAAGCGGCCCAAAATGGGCTTCGCGGTTCCGATCGGCGATTGGCTTCGCGGCCCTCTGCGCGAACTGCTGCGGGATAATCTGTTCGCCGACGATTCCTTCGCAGCCCAACACTTCAATCGAGGCGTGCTGGAAGGGATGATCGAAGACCACGAGCGCGGAATCGCCGACCACTCGCAACGACTCTACGCGCTGCTCATGCTCGAGCTATGGCACCGAAATCAAAATGGTTAAACTTCCATCGAAACCCAGTTGTGGCACGGGCTTCCAGCCCGCGTTGGCGATGCGACATGAAAACAAGGTAATTAAATTTGATTCTTTCGTCGTAACTACCCGCTAACACGGGCTGGAAGCCCGTGCCACATCTTGGTGTCCGAGCCATATTTCAACGGGCACAACTTTATACGTTGAATCGTGTGGCATCTAAAAACATCTCGCGGTGATTGGAGTATTAAAGAGGTGTTGCAGTACTGTGGCACGGGCGAGACGCCCATGCCACCTTTATAAAAGAAAGAGAAGAGAATGGAATCACAGAGAGCACAGAGACGCGCCTTGACTCCGATGACGCTCAGAGCGGCGAGCGCGTCTCTGTGGTTCAACCGTATTTTTTTCTTCGCGTTTCTTCTGGCGACTGCTCGGCAGGATTGCCTTGCTGCCGAGCCACCGGTTCAATTCAGCAAAGACATTCTCCCCATCCTCGCCCACAACTGTTTTGAGTGTCACGGCCACGGCAAGAAAAAGGGCGGGCTGGACTTATCGTCTCGCGAAGCCCTGCTCAAAGGCGGCAAGAATGGCGCGGGGATTGTCGTCAACAACAGCACTGAAAGCCTCCTCATTCATCTGGTCACCAGCACGGATGACGATGAGCGGATGCCGAGCGAAGGCAAGCCATTGAAAACCGAGGAGATCGCGCTGCTGAAGACGTGGATCAATCAGGGCGCGCCGTGGGATGCAAACGTGGCAGTGCTTCCACCCAAGCCGAGTTTTAAGCCGCGCGTGCCGATGATTCCCGATGGCCCAGGCAATCCGATCGACCGCATTTTGGCGGGGTATTTTAAGGACCATCACGTAA
>JANXVV010000462.1 GCA_025351525.1 Humisphaera sp.
GCGGAACTACGCGAAGGAGAAACGGCACCCAGCCGAAGAGAAGGGTGAATGCGATGCCGATCCACCCGACAATGAATTCAGACATCACACTCAGGATGAATAGTAGAAGACACAATAGTGCGCCTATCTTCACGTACCTTATTTCACGGGGTGTCACGCTACTTGCCCTCCCCGGTCAGCCGATAGGTGGCGCCTTGCTTTTCCCAGGCACCCGGCGTCATCAGTTCCCGCGCGCCGGAAATCATTGTTAACACGACGATGAACAGCAGTCCCCACAGCATCACCAACCCTATCGACCCGACGTAGCTCAGTCTCGGCAGACGCGGGAAGCTACTTCGAAGACCATTCCATAGCAGGCGAATCAATCCGGCACTCGCTAACAGGATGAACAGGAAAAACGAGATGGCCTCGACGCGCAGGCGGCTCATGTCGGTGAGAGTCGGCGGATAAGGCATGCCGGCCATCGCGGGGGTGGTCGACAGCAGGATCGCCGGCAGTAATATCCAATGTCGTGAGATGCGCAAGCCATCGAACATGATCGCGATCATACACGAGTTGCACCGATACTTCGTTGCAACGGCAAGCGCGTTTGACTTTTTTTAGCGGCTGTGCCGAAGGCACGCGTTTTTCTTTGTCGACGCAAAACGGAATCAATCGATGAAACCTCCAATGAACCGTCACGTCGAACAATGGACCAATGCCTGGCTCGATTCAGTCGTCAACGGCAAAAGCACCATGAGCCGGCGATCGCTTCGCCGTATCAAAGCGCTTGGCGGTGGGATCGACGCGGTGAAAAAAGCGGCAAAGCAACGTGGGGTACACCTGCTGCTGTTGGAGGATGACAGCGGTGCAAAAATCGTGGCGGCAAGTCTCGGAAAGTTTAACGTCATCTGCTGATCGTTAGCGTCAAAGGCCGCTCCTGTATTTTCAACGTTTAACGAACTTTGTCTTCATCAAAAATTAACGTGCGAAAAATGAGCGGCGCGTTATGCTGCCATTTCACGCCGGAGTTGGTTCGGCGATGTTTCGATTTTCTCGACAGGAAGGACTCTCACCATGACCACGACCGAAGTAGCCGTTGCGTTGGTGGCACTGTGCCAAAAGGGCGAGTTTACGAAGGCGACAGAGACGCTGTACAGCAAGGACGTCGTCAGTGTTGAAGCGATGGCTATGCCTCCGATGCCCGCGGAAATCAAGGGGATTGACGCGGTGATGGCCAAAGGCAAATGGTGGATGGACAACCACGAAGTTCACGGCGCGAAAGTCGAAGGCCCGTACCTGCACGGCGAGCAATTCATCGTCAAATTTGAGATGGATGTGACGGTCAAACCCACCGGTATCCGAATGCAGATGACGGAGACCGCTCTGTATACCGTCGCCGCTGGCAAGGTGGTGAAGGAGGAATTTTTCTATCTGGCACCGCCGAAGAAGTAAGCAGGAAAGGCAAGACCCCTCACCCTAACCCTCCCCGCGGAGTACCGGGGGGAGGGGACCGGAATATGCTTTCTCACCGGGAGCGCTGGCCTGAACGATCACTTTCATTTTTGTGGGGTGCGATCCCCATTTCCGCAACCAGCGCGTGAAGTTGACGATGCGTATCGTGCCATTCGCGCAGGCGGACGTAGGATAAAAAGTGTTCCTGGCAGGTCCGGCGAAGTTTGCTCGAAGACAGATGAGCGACCTTCTCGTGATACCACTTCCACAGTTTCAAATAGGAGATGAAGTCGCTGTTTTCATCCTTGAACGGCGCATGGGCGATGTCGGCCAAATCCTGCTTGTCCATCGGGCGCTCGCGCGGGTCCTGCACGCTTAAAGCGGCGGCGATGATCAACACTTCCGGCAGGCAATTCTCATCGCGCGCGGCCAGAATCATTCTTCCGATACGGGGGTCGACCGGCAGTTTCGACAGTTCCCAACCGAGCGGCGTCAGGGCGTTTTTGTCGTCGATCGCGCCGAGTTCCTGGAGCGTGTGATAGCCGTCCTTGATCATCCGGTAATCGGGCGGTTCGATGAAGGGGAACTCGGCGACGTCTCCCAGTCGCAGCGAGGTCATTTGCAGGATGACACTCGCCAGATTGGTACGCCATATTTCAGGTTCGGTGAACTGCGGTTGCTCTTCAAAATCCAACTGCGAATAAAGCCGGATGCAGGTTCCTTCGCTCACCCGGCCACAGCGGCCCTTGCGCTGATCGGCACTGGCACGGCTGATTTTTTCGACCGGCAACCGCTGCACTTTGGTTCGGGCCGAGTAACGGCTGATCCGCGCCAGGCCGGGATCGATCACATATTTAATCCCCGGCACCGTCAGCGAAGTTTCCGCCACGTTGGTCGCCAGCACGATCCGCCGTCGTCCGTGGGCGGCGAAAACTTTGTTTTGATCCTCAGTCGAAAGCCGTGCGAACAACGGTAGAATTTCCGGCATCTGCTGCACACCGGGCGGATGATGTTTGCGAAGCGCCTCGGCGGTCTCGCGAATCTCCCGCTCACCGGCCAGAAAAATCAGCGTATCACCCGGCGCTTCGCGCCAGAGTTCATCGATCGCATCGAGGATGCCCTGAATCTGCGTGATGTCCTCCGCATCCGGATCGTCACCGCCCAATGGCCGATAGCGCACATCCACCGAATACGCACGGCCGGAAACTTCGATGATCGGCGCATCGTTGAAATGTCTGCTGAACCGCTGCGGATCGATCGTCGCGGAGGTGATGATCAATTTCAAATCGGGCCGTTTCGGCAAAAGTTGTTTGAAGTAGCCCAACAGAAAATCGATGTTCAGACTGCGCTCGTGGGCTTCATCGATGATGATGGTGTCATAGGCCGACAGCAGGCGATCGCCCTGCGTCTCGGCCAGCAGAATGCCATCGGTCATCAGCTTGATGTAGGTATCGGTCGAGAGCTTGTCGCTGAATCGAACCTTGTAACCGGCGGCGTGCCCGAGGGGTGAATCCAGTTCATGCGCGATTCGCGTTGCCACGGTTCGGGCGGCGATGCGGCGGGGTTGGGTATGGCCGATCAAACCATCTACGCCGCGTCCGATCTCCAGGCAGATTTTCGGCAGTTGGGTGGTTTTACCGGAACCGGTTTCGCCGCAAAGCACGATCACCTGATGGGCGGCGATTGCGCGGGCGATTTCATCCTTGCGCTGAACGACCGGCAATTCCTGTGGATAGTTCGGCCTGGGCAGATTTGCCAGTCGCCGAGCCCGCTGCGCCGATGAAGCCGTCGCTTCGACGAGCAGCGGCTGCAGCACGCCGTCGAACGGTTTGCCGTCCCGCGCCAGTTGATGCACACGCGACAATTTTTGTCGCATCGCCGCGCGATCGCGGCCCATGCCGCGCTCGATCATCGCGGCCAGTTGTTCGGCGGTTTGCGGCACGGTGCAAGGGTAACGGACAACTGCCGTGTCGGAAAGCGAAGTTCGATCACTTGGGATGCGTTGCTTCAAGCGGGGATAGAACGGTCGCGTCGGCGTGTTCGCGCCGAAGTTGAAGGCCCTGCAATTTCGCGGACCGCATCGCTCCCTTCACATCTTTCTCCGGCGAAGCGGCGATGATTTTGGCCGGTGAAAGCACCACGCCCCCGGCGGCAATGGAACCGTTGGTATAGTTCGCCAATGCGTCGGCGGTTTTCGGCACGGTCATACGCGCCATGGGAAAGCCAGCGTCGTTTTCACCGGCCTCGCGGCGAAGCCAGGAGGCGTCCCATCCAACTTTTTCATCCAACCTGTCCCGATGGATCAACGCCGCCAGAACGGACTGGTCGGCGAGATTTTGCAGCTCGGCAATGAAGGGTTGGTTCATCGCGAGCGTCTCCATGCTTCGGCTCATTTTTTTGGCGAACTCAAACGCCTTGGGCGTCGCCCCTTTGGCGTCCCAATCGAAACCGCCCGCCTGCACCCGCAAACGCGGGCCGCGCAAGCCATAGGCGTCACCTTCAGGCGACACCAGCATGGCGTCATACGCCAGCTCATACCAGATCATATTCACCGCGGCCCGCGAGTTGTCGACGATCGTGCCGAGGTCCGGGACGGTCGACTGCGCAAGACCCAGGCCGTAACGCTTCAGTTCATAATCCGCGCCGATCATCACCAGGGCGAAATGCGTATCGTCCGGCACTTTCCCGAAGAAGCTGACTTTCTGCGGGCCCGTCGCCCGGGCCACGGCTTTGACCCTTTCCGCACGCGCGGCACCGGTCATCGCCAGCATGGTGTCGCGAATCCGGGCGGGGGCGGCGGGGTCGGGATCCAGTCGACAGCCGAACGCGCCGCGACCCTCATGCGACACCACCCGCATGGCAACGGTCAAATCCTCCAGCCGCAAAACCGGTCGACCGGTTTTCTTGCCGACCGCATGGAGATCGTCGATCACATCCACCGGCTCGAATGGACCGGCGATCATCAGATCGTTTGATTCCGGATACAGGAAAATGAATTTGATTTGAGTTAGCCCGCCGAGGTATCGAATTTCATCGGGGATGGGCGTGTGCGTATCGACGGCCACTCGTGCCGCCGCGAACGATTTGGGAAGGGAGACGTAGGCGAGCTTTTCGCTTTTGCCGGCATCCTGCGCCGCTCGCACCCGGCTGCGCATCGCCGTCAGTTCCTCGCGCTCGTCGATTTGCCGTCGTTTCAACACGCGGTCAGGATCGACATAGACTCCGGGAGCGTTGCCGACGGGCCGTACGATCTGCGCATCCGCACGCAGAGTAATGAAACAAAGCATCGCGAGCGCCAAACTCGTCAATGACAACAAGGCTATGCTGCGCACACACGACGAATGGAAATAGGCGGCTGGAGGGCGGCAGTCCCCCGCCGCCGTTGCCGCGGTCGAGGACGACCGCCCTCCAAAATCCATCTTCGGAGCAATCATTTGATCTCCGCCAACCTCGCCTTTGCTTCAACCGCCCACTGCGTATCCCCATATTGATCGACGATCTTCTGCAAATACGGCTTGGCCTTTTCGGGCAGGTTGTTCTTGAGATAGTTGTCCGCCGTCGAAAGCCAGCCTTTGCATTCGCGATCGGCGCTCTGACCTTTCGCGCTGGCGAGAAGCGTTTTATTCGCCTTCAGTTCCTCCAGGTGGGCCTTCACCGCCGCGAAATGAGCGGCGTTCGGAAACTGGACGACATACGTTTCATACAACGGCAAAGCCCGCGCAAAATCCTTTGCCTTCTCGGCGGCCTGGGCCTGCGCTTCCACCCCATCCGCGCGGGCATCGAGCTTCGCTTTTTCGATCTCGGCTTTGATTGCCGGATCGGTTTGAATCTGGTCCACCTGCGCCTTGGCTTTTTCGGCGAATGTCGAGCCGGCGTAGGTTTGGGTGACCGCCATCAGCAGCTTGATGGCATCGGGATACTTCTTCGCGGCCAGCGCCGACTCCGCATCGGCCAACTTTTTCTCGGCGGGATCGGCGATGTCCTTCGCCAGGTCGGCGGCTTCCTCACCGCCGCTCATCTTGGCCGTGGCGACATACAGCGTGTAAGCCTCGCCCATTCGACCGGCTTTTTCGGTGGCCTTCGCAGCCGTCAACGAAGCGATCATCTGATTCTGCGGGCCCCACTTCAGCAGCCAGTCTTTCAACGGTTTATCTTTGGTATCGACGGCGTGGGCGAGGCCTTTGAATTCCTCGAAAGTCACCAACGCATTTTTAGCGGTGTAGGCTTCGCGCGAGCTTTTGGCGCTGGCGTTGGCGGGGTCTTGTTCACCGATGCCGATGAACACCGGTTTTCCCTTGACGAGCGGGCCGGCTTTATCGCCGGGGGTGCCGCCCGAACCCATGATGATCAGCCCGGCCAATTGGTCGATATACAGGTTGCTGAAACTGGAAGTCGACCACCCCCCCTGGCTGAAACCACCCATGAACATCAGCTTCGGATTCACGCGCACTTTGGTGCCGATGAATTTGAGAATGCGCTTGAGATTGTCCACCTCGGCCACCGCTTCGGGCTTTTCGCGATTCGTATATTCCATGCCGAGAATGATGTAGTGCTGCCCGTCGGTGAGATCTTTAAATGGATAGCTCTGCGGGTTACCGTTGCTGCCGTGATAGCAAAAAATCAACGGCCATTCGCGGTCGGGGGTGTAATTCTTCGGAACGTAGACGACGTAATATCCCAACCCTCCGGTGGCGGGATCGAGGATCTTGATTTCCTTGCCGGCGATGAAGGTGGCCTGAGCCGGGGAAACCGCGTCGGCGGGCTTGTCGGCGGCGCGGGTCGACGCGACAAAGTTCAGCAGCGTGACCAGAGCCAGCAACCCGAACCCGATTTGAATCTGTGACCGCATGGAGTTTCCTTGATGGAGTTGTCGCGAAGCTGGAAAGCGATTGTATCGTTTCAACGCGGGAATGCGCTAAAAGTTGGTGGGGAGTGCGGAATTTGGTGGCATGGGCGTCTTGCCCATGCACTTCCTCAGCCAAAAAGCATGGGCGAGACGCCCATGCCACCGGTTTTTAAATCCCGGAAGAAAAACGCGTGCCTTCGGCACAGCCGCTAAAAAATCCATCGTCTGCCAGGGCACGCTTCACGTAATCACTACTTCTTCTCCTGCGTTTGCTGAATCACCTTCGTCGCCCCGACCTGCTCGAAACTCTTCAAATCCGTCCACAGCGTTCCCGGACCGGCGAAGATCAACCGCAAATCCTTCGGTTCAAAGTTCTTCGCGAAGATATACAAATTATAACTTTGCGGCGTGCCGAAGGCGTCGATCATCAGCTTTGCGCCTTTCGCTTCCGCCTCATTCTTCATCCGTTCGACATCCGCCGTCGCCTTGCCGAGAATTTCCGTTCGCTTCGCGTCCAGCTCGGCGATCTGCTTCTCGATATCCGCCACATCCAGCTCTCGCTTCGCATCGATCTCGGCAGCCTTCTTCTCACCCTCCGCCGCCAAACCGGCGGTCTTCACCTTCGTATCGCCGGCAACGGTCTCCCTGGCCACATCGATCAATTTCTGTTCCTGCTCGAGCGTCGCCTTCTTCGTGGCGGTCGTCGTCTTCTGCTGATTCGTCAGATCTCTTTCGATCTCGATATTGGTCTGTTGAATGGTCTGAAGCAGGCCGGTTGTCTGATCTTTCCCGGTGTTGTCGCGAACCGTGATGTTGCGGACCAGCGCAAGCAGCACATGCACATTGCGGCTCTCCATGTGCTTTTCCAGCGACTTGGACAAGGCATCCTGAAACTCGCTGCGCGTCGATCCTTGAATCAATTCCTTTGCGGTGTAACGCGCGCCTTCGTTCTGACAGGCCGCCTTCATCGCCGGTTCGATCACGTTGTCGCGCACCTGATCCACACCGCCGATGTTGGCGACGATGTTCGGGGCATCGGTCGGGCTTCGGCCCCAGACGACGGTGAAATCGGCCTCGATCTGATAGCCATCGCTGCTGTAAAATTTGATCGAGGTATCTTCGACGGCCTTGCCTCCCTTGCCGCTGCCGCCCTTATGTTCGAGCGTGATCGCATCGTAGCCCACGGGAACAATATTGACCTTCATCAACCTTGGATTGAGATAATAAATGCCCGGCTGCAAAACGTCTTTCAAGATGCCCCGTTGCGTGGGACCGGTGACCAGTCGCGTGAGGGGAGCAACAGGTTGCGTGGAGGGAGAAGTAGCGGGGGCAACCGAGAGCGAAACACTTTCGACGGCCACCGCGTCCCCCGTCAGCCGAGTCACGACACCGACGGAGCCCGGCGGCACCACCGTCGCATATTCCAACGACACATCCTTCTGCTGGGGATTGATCTTGTAGGTTCCCGGCGTCAGCACTTCGCGCTGGATCCCCTTGTAACCCGCATCCACCACATCCATGCCGGGCGGCGGGGTTTTGCCTTCCTTCAACGACACCAGTCCGATCATGGGAATGGTTTTCTGGTCTTTGATATGACCTTGCCCATCAAATTGCCATTGCACCGGATCGCCCGCCGGGATGTTGATCAGAGGCACCGTCTTCCAACTGTGGGTCAGCGGATTCAGAAAATAACGGCCTGGGCCGCGAAGCTCCTGTTGAACCCCTTTGAAGCGATTGTCGTTCGCGGGGACGACGATTCTCTCAATAGGCAGTGCATCGCCGAACTTGTTGCTGACCATGAGCGCTTCGTCCGGGCCGACGTAGGCCCGCTCGAACATCCAATGCATGATGAGGTAGAAGCCGAGCAACAGGCTCAGCGTGATGACGCCGGCGAGAATGAGTTTTTTGAATTTTTCCATGGCGTTGATCCTTCGTAGCGGCCTGGTCAGCTTAGCTGACCGGGCCAGAGAGAGAGCGAAAACTTCTCAAGGCTGTGCATCCGTCAGCTTGTGCGAGGGCTCGGCCTTTGTCGTCGGCGTGGCAAACTGCTTAAATAATTCCGCGAACGGGCCATCGGTGTTGCTCAGGATCGTCTTCATGGACGGCGCGATTTTCTGGTAGAAAAAGTACCGGGCGAAGGTGTCGCCATCGCCGAAGGCCTGCACCTGTTGCCGCAACGGTTCGGCTTCCGCCTGCCGTTTTAACAGCAACACCTCGGCCTCGGCCTTGCCGCGAGAAATCAGCGCATCCGCCACCTTCTGGGCGGCTTCCAGTTTCAACTTCGCCACCGCCAATTCCTGCTGGGCATGGGTCAATGCCACCTCCCGCATCTGCTCGGCTTTCTTGGTGACGGTCACCACATCCTTGTTCGTTTTGCCGATGTCCTGATTCTGCATCGCCATTTCTTCCTGCGCGCCCAGCAGGGCGGCGCTGCGGGCCACCTTGATCTGCTGCTCGTATTGCAGAATCTGTTCCTTGGCAATTTCGCGCTCGTTGATCGGCTGCTTGATCTGGATCGGCGGTTCGATGTTCCGCACCAACGCCTGCTTCACGAGGATTCCCTCTTTCTTACAAGCCGCCCGAAGTTGCCTCTCGAACTCCATCTGGAATTTCAGCTTCGTGTCACCGCTGATGAAATCGCGGGCCAGATACTGGCTCCCCACCAGCCGGCAGAAGCTGCGGGAATAGGGCAGAATCACTTTCTCTTCGAGGTACTCGATCAGCCCGCCGCCCTCGGCATATTGCACGTAAATGAGCGGCAACTGCTCGGGATCGATCGACCATTCGACGAACCCTTCCAGTTGGATGTCAAAGCTGTCCGAAGAGGGAAACTTGATCGCGTCGCCGCCGATCATCTGAAATCGCTGCGACAGAATACTGATGGGCGTGATCCGCTTCTCGAACGGATTGACGTATCGAAATCCTTCGGGTTCGGTCTGCTGCTGCACGCCCTGTTCACCGGCTTTCACGAGGTATTGATTGGAGTCCGCCGCCGGTTTACCGGCCATGATCGTGACGACACCACGATAGCCCGGATCGATCGTCATCGGCGCGACGTGTTTGATTTCATAGGCGAACGGATTGGCATATTCGTTGTAGCGACCCGGCCGCAACAGAGTCTGCAAAGGCCCGCGCTGATCGCGCGCCGGGTCTGCCAGCACTTGGCCGGTATCGAGTGCCTCGCCGAATTTTTTCACGACGACGCCCACTTTGTCCGCCGGAATGATCGCCCCGTCCCCGCCGCCGTATTCATTGGGCCGGCCGCTGGAATTGAGCGGGATGATGTATCGCTCGAAATCAAAGGGGCTGAATTGAAAGTAGGTGCCTTCGGGAATGACCTGTTCCAGAATGCCGTTGCAATCACCGTATTGCTTTTCCCACTCGGCATATTCTTCTTTCGTGCCGCCGGTGGGTGGCCGGGGAACGATCGTCTGATACCCGCTGAGGCTTTTGCTGCCGTTCTTTTTCAACAGCACCAGCACGTTCCCCTGATCCACCACCACCCGACGAACCTCCCACACATACAACCCGTAACCGACGCCCAACGCCAGAATCGAAATCGCGAGATTCTTTTTCCAGTTGGATCGTCGATAGGAGCCCCGTGAATTTGAAAGCGGCGGAGGCCCGCCGCGGTTGGCTGACGACCTCACCCGAAACGCATCCGCTTCGCTCGGGGGATTCATTGATTCATCTGACATACCAGACTCCATTTCCATTTTCAAAGATTCCTAAATTGCATCAATCATAGCCATTCTAATGCAACTTGAAGGACCCGTGCCACTCGATGCACAAGGCAAGTTCTTCAAAACCGCTTAAGTTGACCATCCGGCGGGAACATTGCAATGGTCGTCATAAAGGCGTCCCGCATCGCCGGCAATATCGGGCCTGCGCCGAATGATCCTCTCCGCAGGCGCGGCAGACCGAACCCGCTTGCGCTGACTTCGAGCGATTTCCGGGCCTTAAAACACGCAACACCAAATAGCCTGCCACGACGAGCACGAAGAGAGTGAGCAACGGAAATTCGGTGAATGAACCCATGTCGATCGCACCTCGATACCAGTTGACTTTTGGCCTTTAAACTTGCCTGCTTCGCCATCTCAGGAATCATCGGCGTAGTTGCACTCGATTGCCATTATAAACCCCACCGTCTTTATAAATCCCTGCAAAAGGAAAGTATTATTTTATCAAGTTTCTGAATGCCGGTTTCAATTCTCGATCGAGCGATTGACTGCGGAATTGAAAGATTGCGCTACACACTTACAGACTCCCATGAACTAGTTCCATGGGCTTTCCAACGCAATTCTTGCCGATGGTGAAGGGGAAGTTGAGCGAGAGCGTGTTGGCGCTGATACTCAGGGTGTGATGCCCGTTCCGGTGTTCTCCAGCAGCAGACTGTTCAAGGCGTTGGTGCCGTTGTAGTCGTAGGTGACCGTGCGGTTGACGGCATCGGCGTGGGTGATTTGGGCGGGTGAACTCCGCCGGTGAGGGCACCGGAGGCACTTCATCGATACACGCTACACCAAGTTGAGAAGTGCTGTAAAACGCGGAGATGAACCGACCACGGGGGGATTTGCGCGGTTTGTGCGGATCTGACCAAGACAGTTCGGAAGCGGTAAGGACCGAAAGGACGTTCGAATCATTCCCTGAAAAAGAAGTGCTACATTATTTCACCTTTTCCGCTATCTTCAAAAAAATTTGACCTATTTGAATGTTGGCGGTGGCTTTCAGTCTTCCAACCGGAGGCCCTCACTACGAAACGCTGCACCGTTTTCCCAAAATCTCACGGAGTCACCGCCCCATGCCCCGCTCTGAAACCCCCAGAATCGCCCCGTCCCGGCTCATTCAAACCGCCGCCGCCATCGTCGTGATTTTCGCGCTCCGCTACGCCAAGGAGGTGCTGATCCCCATCGCGCTCGGCGTGCTGTTCGCCTTCCTGCTGGCCCCGCTGGTCAGCCGGTTGGAACGATTCAAACTCAAACGCGTGCCGGCGGTGCTGATCGTCGTCCTGCTGGCATTCACCATCGTCGGGTCCATCGGCTTCATCGTCGCACGGCAACTTCGCGATCTGGAAACGCACCTGCCGCAATACACCGAAACGCTCGAAAAAGGGATCGAGCGGATGAGGGGACACGGGGGCGTGCTGTCCCGACTCACACAGACTGCCGAAAGACTCAACAAGGATATGGTCGCCTCGCAGCCGACGACCCAAGCCACCTCCCCATCCACCCACCCTACCGAGGCTACTCCAGTCTCGGTAAGTCCAATCTCCAATCAAACAGTTCCACAGGGAGCCATTCAAAAGGTCGAGATCGTTCCCACCACCCCGCCCGCGCTCGACCTGCTGTATATCACCTTCGGCCCGGTACTTTCTGTATTGGCGACGGCGTTCATCGTGATTGTCCTGTGCATCTTCATGCTTATCAGCCGCGAGGATTTGCGAGACCGCGTCCTGCGCCTGTTCAGCCAAAGCCATCTCAATATCACCACCCAGGCGATGGATGATGCGGCCACGCGCGTCAGCCGTTACCTGCTCATGCAGGCGCTGATGAACAGTGCCTACGGAATCGTCGTCGCCACCGGCCTGTTTTTCATCCACGTCCCCAATCCCCTGCTCTGGGGATTGCTGGCGGCACTACTCAGATTCCTACCCTATGTCGGCCCTTGGCTCGGTGCCGCGATCCCCGTGCTGCTGGCTTTCATGACCCTGGGTAGCACGCGCGGCTTCATCACCATGGGGATGTATGCAACCCTCGAACTCATCGTCAGTAGCTTCGTGGAACCGTGGCTGTATGGCAGCCGAACCGGAGTCTCCTCCGTCGCCATTCTCGCGGCGGCGGCATTCTGGAGCTGGATCTGGGGCGGTGTCGGGTTACTGCTTTCAACGCCCTTGACGGTGTTGATGGTCGTGCTCGGCAAGCATATTTCTCAGCTTGAATTCCTGCACATCCTGCTCGGCGATGAACCGGTGTTCGATCCCCCCACCCGTTATTACCAACGCCTGCTGGCCTCCGATCAGGAAGAGGCCAACGAGCTGGTGGAGGAGTTCACCCGGACGTTGCCGTTGGATCAGGTGTATGAGACCGTCATGATTCCCGCGCTTGGCCTCGCCCATCGCGATCGGCTTCGCGGCCATGTGGATGCGGAACGTTCCGAGCAGATTCGCACCACGATGCGCGAGCAGGTCGAAGAGTTTGGCGACAATCCCCCCACCGCTCCCGAATTGCCTCCCCCATCCCCCGAAAAAGCGGCATCTCCCTCCACCACCAAAGGAGACAAGACGCCGATTTCCGCCACATTCATCCCCGACCTCCCCCGGTCTACTAAGATTTCCGGCGCCGAAAAGGTGCGCATCCTCTGCCTGCCCGCACGGGATGAGGCCGATGAAATCGCCGGCATGATGTTCGCCCAGGTTCTGGCGGGCATCGGCTTCACGGCCGAAGCCGTCTCCGTCAACGCCTTGGCCAGCGAGATAATCGAGTTGGTCCGTTCTAAGAATGCGAATCTGGTGGTGATCTCCGCCCTTCCCCCCTCGGCGGTGCTCCATGCCCGCTATCTCTGTAAACGGCTACACCAGAACTTCCCCGAGATCAAAATCGTCATCGGCTTGTGGACCAGCAAAGCCGACTTGAAAAAAGCCATGGGCCGGATCAGTTGCGACAGTTCCACCCCCGTGGTCAGCCTGTTTTCAGAGGCAATCCGGGAGATCGAGCAGTTGACCCCTTCGCTCCTGTTGATGAAAGAGGAGCCTGGTTCCCCCATTTAGCGGTCCCTGTCAAAGCGATGAATCGGCGGATACTGCAACCCGCTCCTCGCGATGCCAAAGGCGATATAGGGCGGGTAGAACCAGCAACGTCAGCAGCGTCGAGGAAAGGATGCCGCCGATGACGACCGTCGCCAGCGGTTTCTGCACCTCGGACCCCGTTCCCGTGGAAATCGCCATCGGCACAAATCCCAGCGAGGCTACCAGAGCCGTCATTAGAACGGGCCGCAGTCGCGTCAATGAACCTCGAAGGATCGAGTCTTCCAGTCCGGCGCCATCGCTTCTCAACTGGTTGATGAAGATGACCATCACCAGCCCGTTCAGGACCGCCACCCCCGAGAGGGCGATGAACCCCACCGCCGCCGAGATGGAGAAGGGCATGTCCCGCAGCCACAGCGCGACGATGCCGCCGGTCAACGCCAGCGGGACGCCGCTGAACACGAGCACCGCGTGTTTGACGGACCCGAAGGTTCCGAACAAGAGCAGGAAGATCAGGAAGAAGCAGAGCGGCACGACGACCATGAGCCGCCGTCTTGCCGCGATCAGGTTCTCGAACTGACCGCCCCATTGCAACCAACTACCGGCCGGCAGGTTGATGGCCCTGACCTTTTCCTCCGCCTCCGTCACGAACGATCCGATGTCCCGACCGCGCACGTTGCATTGGATGACGATCCGACGCTTGCCGTTGTCGCGGCTGATCTGGTTGCGACCCTCGGTGACCTCTACTTTGGCAAGCGTCGAGAGCGGCACGAAGCCCGGGCGCGTACTGCCGGCCGGCACCGCCTGATCGGCTTTGTTGCCTTCACCGCCCTCATCCCCGCTACGTCGCAGCGGCACCGGCAGATTCCCCAGGGCGTTCAGATCACTGCGGAGGAGCTCCGGCAGGCGCACGACCAATGCGAAGCGCCGGTCGCCTTCCTGAATCATCCCCGCTTCCCGCCCACCGATGGCGGTGGCAACCACATCCTGCACATCGGAAACATTCAACCCGAATCGGCTGATCGCTTTTCGGTCGGGCTCGATGCTCAGGACCGGCAGTCCTTCGGTCTCCTCGACCTTCACATCCGCCGCTCCCCGAATGGATTTCAGCGCCTTGGCGATTTCGGCGACGGGCTTGCCCATGACCTCGAAATCGTCGCCGAAGACTTTGACGGCCACGTCGCCGCGCACCCCGGCGATCAGCTCGTTGAAACGCATCTGGATCGGTTGG
Organism: Humisphaera sp.; assembly: GCA_025351525.1. Classification (GTDB taxonomy): domain Bacteria; phylum Planctomycetota; class Phycisphaerae; order Tepidisphaerales; family Tepidisphaeraceae; genus JANXVV01. The sequence goes on from JANXVV010000462.1 coordinate 14,251, forward strand.
GTAAACTCGTAGGCATTTCCCGGAAGCGCGCTCAATTCCAATTCGATCAGTTTAATGAGCACGGCTTTGTGCCCACCGGATTCCTCCGACGCCTCGGCCCCGCGATCGGTGACGTTTTTCTTCGGCGCGACCTCCAGCTCCCTCGACCGCTTCTCGATGACTTTCCCAAGTTCATCCTCGGAACGCCACTGATCGCGCGGCTTGAGAATGATGAACGTGTCCGATGAATTCGGACCCATCGGGTCGGACGCCATTTCGGCCGTCCCGGTCTTCGAGAATACAAACGCCACTTCGGGAAGGGTCGAAATCGTCCGCTCGACCTCGAATTGCATCTCCGTGGACTGCATCAAGTTGATGCTCGGGATGCGACGGCCCTCGATCGCCAGGTCCATTTCATCCAGCGTCGGAGCGAACTCCTGACCGAGTCTGGTGAATAGGAAAAGGGAACCGCCAAAGCAGAGAACCGCCAACGCCGCCACGATCCACCGCCCCCGGATTGCCAGACGTAGGACCGGAGCATAACCCCATTTCGCCCCGCGTACGATGAAGTTTTCCGTTTCGCGCACGCGGCCTCGAATGAGGATGGCGACCAGTGCCGGAATCAGCGTCAGCGACAATATGAATGCCGAGGCGAGAGCAAGGATGACCGTCAGGGCCATCGGCTTGAACATCTTCCCCTCCGTCCCGGTGAGGGCCAGGATCGGGAAGTAGACGGTCACGATGATCGCCTGTCCGAAGACGGATGGCCGGATCATTTCCTTCGCCGAAACCGCCACGGTCTCCAGTCGCTCGCCGAGGTTCAGCGTCCGCTTCAGTTCATGCTGTCGCTCCGCGAGGTGGCGCAGGCAGTTCTCGACGATGATGACGGCCCCGTCCACGATCAGTCCAAAGTCGATGGCCCCGAGGCTCATCAGGTTGCCGCTGATCTTCCCCTGCACCATGCCGGTGACGGTCATGAGCATCGACAGCGGGATCGCCAGGGCGGTGATGATCGCCGCCCGGATATTGCCCAGCATGACGAATAGAACGACGACCACGAGAACCGCTCCTTCGGTCAGGTTCCGCTCGACCGTGCGGACCGTCGCGTTGACCAGTTTGGTGCGGTTGTAAACGGTCTTGGCCATCACGTCCGGCGGGAGGCTGCGGTTCACGTCCGCCATCTTCGCGTCCACGGCCCTTGCCACCGTGCGGCTGTTGGCCCCGATCAGCATCAGGGCCGTGCCTGCCACAACCTCATGCCCATTCTCACTGGCCGACCCAGTGCGGAGTTCCGCCCCGATGCCGACCGTTGCCACGTCGCGCACGTGGATCGGCGTGCCGTTCTTCTGTCCGACCACCGTTTCGGCGACCTGCTCGATGTTTTCAAGGCGACCGCCAATGCGAACCGTGTAGGACTCGCCCTTGTTCTCGACATAGCCCGCCCCGCGAGCGGAGTTGTTCTTTTCCAGCGCGTCGATCACATCGCGGAAGGTGAGACCGTAGCTGACCAGCGTCATGGGATTCGGCTGGATGTGATATTGTTTCTCGTACCCGCCGATCACGTCGATGCCGGCCACCCCCTCCACGTTTTTCAACTGGGGGCGGATGATCCAATCCTGCACCGTGCGAAGAAAGCTGGCGAGTTCGGTTTCCGTCTCCAGCCGCTGTCCTTCGGGCGTCAAGTAGGCACCGTCGCTCTGCCAACCGGGCTCGCCGTCTTCCACCTTCGCGCCTTCGCCGAGAGGGTGCTGGTATTCCACGGTCCACATGTAGATTTCGCCCAGTCCCGTGGAGATCGGCCCCATCTTCGGCTCGACGCCCTGCGGGAGGCCTTCCTTGGCGACTCCCAAACGCTCGTTGATCTGGTTGCGCGCGAAGTAGATGTCCACGTCATCGCCGAAGACCGCCGTCACCTGGGAGAATCCGTTCCGCGACAGGGAGCGGGTGTATTGGAGACCGGGAATGCCGGCGAGGGCGGTCTCGACCGGGAAGGTCACCTGCTTCTCGATCTGCTCCGGCGAAAGGGCGGCGGCAAGTGTGTTGATCTGCACCTGATTGTTCGTGATGTCCGGCACCGCGTCGATGGGGAGACGCTGGAATGAGAACACGCCGACCGCCGCCGCTCCGAGGGCCAGCAGCACGATCAACCAGCGGTTTTGGATCGAGAATTTCAATACCTTTTCAAGCATCGCACAAACTCCTGAGGAAGAACTATCAGACGGCCCGGTCCCGTTCTTCACCGCTTCGGATGCGGACGACACGGTCGAGGTCAGCGACGGAAATGACTCCGTCCCCGGCGTTACCCGTGTGCGACGCTTCGCGGATCACCCGGACCACTTCATCGCAGACGTCGTCGGCGCAGAACAACTCCAGCTTCGTCCGCTTGGCGAAGAAGATGGATTCGGCGGTCGGCTCATAATGTCCGCCCGCACCAAGCCCCCGTCCCTGACCCTGGCAGTCGGTGACGGTCACTCCGCTGAAGTGAGGCAATTGGTGCAGCTTATCCATGACACGGTTAAGCACATGGGGCTGAATAATGGCTTTGATCTCTTTCATGATTAGTCTTCCTTCGCGCTTGCCTTGCCGAGATCGGCTTTGAGTATGAACGTACCGGCCATCACGATGCGTTCCCCGTCTTCCAGTCCCGAAATGATGGACACCATGCCGCCGATGGAAGGTCCGACGCTGACCTTGCGGACGACGTAGGTATTCGCCTCGCCTTTGACCGGCGTGAAGACGGCGTTGCTGCCATCCACCGTCTGAATCGCGGCGTCCGGCACGGCGAGCACGGCTGCATCGGGCTTCTCGCCGCCCAGCTTCGAGGTGATCTCCACTTGAGCGAACATGCCGGGCTTGATCAGGGCGTCGGCTTTGATCTCGATGCGGACGGGGATCGACCGGGTGGCGGGGTCCACCGACAGGGCGATATTGGAGATCGTCCCCTCGTAGGTCTGTTCGCCCACGGCACCCAGCGTGACCGTGGCCTTTGCCCCCTTGGCGATCTCCTTCAGCCGGGCCTCCGGCACATCCGCCAGCACCCACAGGACGGTGGTGTCCGCCAACAAAAGGAGCTTCTCTCGTTCGGGTTTCACGAGTTCCCCGAGGTTGACGGGTCGCTCGATCACATGGCCGCTGATGGCGGCGTGAACGATGTAACGAGCGTTGATCTGGCTGGTCTTCACCAACTGTTCGATGCGGTCCGCGTCCAGGCCGAGGAGGGACAGTTTGCTGAGCGAGGCGTCGGCGGCGGCCTGAGCGACGAGCAGATTGTTCTGTGCCGTCGCATACTCGACCTCACGTTTCTGAAGATCGGTCAGGCTGATCCCCTGCGTGCCTTGGTAGAGAGACTTCGCACGCTCGGCAGCGCCCTTGGCGGGCTCGATCACCGCCCTGGCTCCGGCAAGGGCCGCGCGCTTCTGCAGGTAGTCGCTCTGGGCCTCTCCCAGTTCCGGACTCTCAAGCACCAGAAGCTCGTCCCCTTTTTTGACGAGATCGCCGACTCGGACCTTCAGGTCCACCACCCGCCCCTGCACGGCCGATCCGACGACCGCCATCGCCTCGCTGTTGAGCGACACGCGGGCGGGAGCGACGAAGCGGGTCGCGAGCGTGTGTTTCTTGACCACGCCGGTGCGGACCCCGTAACGACGCGCGGACTCGGGCGTGAGTTTTACCTCGTCCTTGTGCTCGTCCTTCTTCGCGTCAGCCACAGTAGCAACCCCGGCAGGCCCCTTCGCATCGTCATCGTGATCGGCTGCGGTCCCTGTCGAGCACCAGGTCAGTGCCGCAAACATAGAGACGGCCACTACCGCCATCACCTTTGGACGTGCGCCGCATGTCTTCTCGATCAGGTTTTGTTTCATGTTAAACTCGTTCGTGTTCAGTTCGGGATTGAGCCCTGAGATCAGTGGAGGCAATTGAAATTAACGCGGAGAACCGCTCGGTTGTGTGGGGATCGTCGTCGGTCGCGTAGTGGAACGTGCCTCGCCACCAAGGTGGACGGCGGCGCCGGGGCCGCCGACCGCACGTTGTAGCCGGTAAAGCGCCGCTGAAGTTTTTTGCTGGAGCTCGATCAACTTGGCGCGGGAGGCCTGGAGATCCTGGTCCGCGAGGATCAGGGTGGTGACATCGGTCTGGCCCGCGCGGTACGCGGCCTCCGTCTGGCTGCGACGACGTTCCTGTGCGGGAAGCAATTCATCGCGGACCAGAGCGGTGGTTTCCATCGACGAGAAGAAAGACGCGTACTCGCGGCGGACCTCTTCCACAACTTGCCGTCTGATCTTCGTGTATTTTTGGCTGGCCTCTCCGACGAGCGCGTCGGCTTTCGCACGGCGGGCCTGCCCCCAGTCGACTAGCGGCAACGGGGCCAGAACGGCGGGACCAACGCTCCAAACAACGTCACGCTCCGATGTGACACCGACTCCTGCGCCTTCCAAGAGGAAGAAACGAGTCAGCCGATAGTCGACGCCGAGGGCCGCGAGTTCCCACCTTTGGGATTCCACCTCCGGCCTCGCCGTGAGCGCGGCGGCAACCCACGCCTGCTCGTCCGTCGACACCCTTACCGGATCTTCCCACCCTGATACCTCCCAAATTGCCGACGATGACGGCTGGCCCATCTGTCTGGCCATGGCGAGCCTGGCCCGCCGAAGGTCCAGTCGCTTCTCGGCGACTTCGACCGCTAGCGCCAGACGCTGGGTGTCCAGCGTGGTGATATCCAATCGGGTTCCTTCGCCGTTGTCGAGTCGCGCCTGGGCCAACGCCACCAGTCGGGTGATCAGTACACGCCGCTGTTCGAACACGGGCATCAAGGCATTGATGGATTGAATCTCGGCATAACGCTCTTGAACTTCTGCGAGGCGGTCAAGTGCGACGACGACCACTTCAGCACTGACGGCCCGGAGTCGCTTGTCAGCGGCACTGAAGCGACCGGGTCGCGTCAGTAGTGAGACGAAATCTGCAGCAAGTCCCACGTCCACGATGGGCTTCCCCGAATTCTCGGGAAACCGGAAGACGACGTTGAGGATGGGGTTTGGCAACAAGCCGGCTTGATCGACGTCAGCCTCCGCGGCGCGAACTCGGTTGAGGGCCGCTTGAATGTCAGGGTCGGTCCCGAGTGCCCGTCGCACCGCGTCGGGTAAAGTCAGCACGGCCAGATCGGGTACGGAGGTGTCCACGGGTCCGCCGCGGGACTGGAACACCAGAGCATCGCGAACGCCGGTCGCCGTGGAGGCAGCAACCAGCGGCAGCGGGCGGTCACCTGCAGAAATGCAACCAAAACCGCCGCCCAAAATGAGCGCGGCAGCCAGGCCAATCGTCAAAAACGTGATGGAATAATGCGTTGTCAACGTAATCCTCAACCTCAACTCAGACGAATCAAGACAACCCCAACGAGACGAATCTCGTCGCGGGCAATGAAGGCAGTGAGGGATGGGAGGATCAGATCAACAGAGGCGGGGATTGCAGTTTGCAGTCTGCGCTGATCGGATTTGCGGGAGGTGTGACGAAGACCGAAAAGCGGTCAGTGTCGATGAAATCGGGAAGGGGGACGGTTGGGCAGAGCGGGATCGAGAGGTCCATCGTCAACCGCTCGGGTTGGGCTAAACCCTTGCGAAACTCGCACGGACACGTCTTCTGATCGTGACCGGACTTCGTGTCCCGATCATCATCTGCATCGGCGGAAGTCGGCAAGCCGGTTGAATCACAAAGCGAGATGTTCACGGCATCTGACTTCTCAGAGTCACCCGTCAGAATCGAGCGCACCTGGCAGGCGCGAATGTTACCGCCCTGCAGGAGCAGCGAAACCGCAAGGAGAAACTGGAAGAACGGATAGCGCACGGGACCAATCTACCGCGACCCGGCAAGTTGTCAATCGGCGGGACATCATTCCC
>JANXVV010000501.1 GCA_025351525.1 Humisphaera sp.
TGGGCGTCTCGCCCATGCTTTTTTTCCGCCAAAAAACATGGGCGAGACGCCCATGCCACCAGTTTTTCAAATGACCCAAGTCGAAATCAGAACAAAGCCCGAAGGGGAAAATGCAAAGCTCGAAAAGGCGGGGATGGTGGCCGTGGGGAAGATCACTTCCAGTCTGCCTTCGGAAAACAGGCTGGAAGCCTGCACCACAACGTGGCACCAACCTGACAACTGCTCTAGATGATGAACTCCACGCCGGGGTCGTCGCCTGCGGCTCCGATCCCGGCGTGTCAGAATCCATGCCACATAAATGGCCATGCCATTTGCAGTGCCCTTGCGATGGCGATCAGTGCGGCCGCATCGAGACCAGCCATAAACCAATGCTTCTCCAGGGCATCCCCCACAAGCGCATAAATCATCCACGGCACTAAAACGACAAGCAGTGCCCACCAGACGACAGGCCGCTCTCTCGCCAGAAAAAACGCCAGAACAATTCCCGCCACACCCGTCGCGAGCCATGCCCCGATGACCCACCCCGGTACGACTTCACCGCGCGATCGCACCCATAACAGCATCGCCGCGCTCAGCACATATGTGGCGGCCACCCCCGCGAAAATCCATCTGGCGATTGCAAGTTCTCGCACGACTTATCCTCAACGATAGTTGGTGAATTGCAGCGGAATGCCCAGCGGGTTGGCCCGCAGATGGGCCATCACCGCCTGCAGGTCATCCTTCTTGGCGCTGGTGACCCGCAGGGCCTCGCCCTGAATCGACGCCGTCACCTTCAGCTTCAGTTCCTTGATTGCCTTCTGGATGATTTTGGCGGTGTCCTTTTCGATGCCATCCTTGAGCTTCACCTTCTGCCGAACGGTCTTATGGGTGGCGTGCTCAATCGTCTGTGGGTCGAGGCATTTAGAGTCGACGCCGCGTTTGATCATTTTCTCGACGACCACTTTGCGGACCGCTTCAAGCTGCGCCTCCTGGTCGGCGGTGAAGGTCAGTTCCTTCCCCTTGCGATCGAATTCCACGGAGGCCGCCGATCCTTTAAAATCGAACCGGGTGGTGATCTCCTTGATTGCCTGGTTGATGGCGTTGTCCATCTCCTGAAGATTGATTTCGCTGACGATGTCGAAGGAAGAGTCTGAGGCCATGGCGCCATCATATGCCGCGGCGACGGCGGCACCAACCGGGATATTCGCGTTCGGCCCTGTCTCCGGTGGATTTTGCGATGGGGCGGGACCGGGCTACACTGAAACCTTCATGGACCCAAACACACTTTACTATGGGGACAATCTCGACATTCTCCGGCGGTATGTGGCGGATGGTTCAGTCGATTTGATTTACCTCGATCCACCGTTTAATTCGAATGCCGATTACAACGTGCTGTTTGCCGAGAAGGATGTAACGCAACCGCACTCGCAGATCAGGGCGTTCAAGGACACTTGGACGTGGGACATGGAGGCCGCCGGTGAATTCGGTGAAGTGCTGCGGTCGGGTCACGACCGGATGGCGCGGTGCCTCAAAGGTCTTCACGATATTCTGGGTGGCTCGGACATGCTGGCCTATCTGTCGATGATGGCGATTCGGCTGATCGAATTGCGCCGGGTGCTGAAGGCCACGGGTTCGATCTATCTCCACTGCGATCCGACCGCGTCGCACTATTTGAAAATCCTGATGGATGCGGCTTTTGGGCCGGAGAATTTTCTCAATGAAATCGTCTGGAAGCGCACGCACGCCCACGGGGGTTCAAAGCGATACGGTCCCGTGCATGACTCGATTCTGTTTTACGCCCGTTCGCAGGAATACCGGTGGAAGGGTTTCCACACGCCGTACAGCGAAGAATACAAGGAAAGTTTTTTCCGTTTTGAAGATGCCGACGGACGCCGTTACCGCGCAACTATTCTCACGGGATCGGGCACGCGAAATGGCTCTTCGGGGAAGCCATGGCGGTACATCGATCCGACATCCGTCGGCAGGCATTGGGCGGTTCCCGGATATGTGCGGAAGCTGCTGCCCAACCCGCCGGTGAAAACGGTTCAGGAGGCATTGGATCAACTCGATGCGGTGGGTCGGGTGCTTTGGCCGAAGAAAAAAGGTGGGACACCATCGTTTAAACAATACATGGATGACATGGAAGGCGTTCCCGCGCAGGATGTGTGGACGGATATCCATCCCATTTCGTCGCAAGCTCAGGAACGGCTCGGATACCCCACCCAAAAACCGGAGGCGCTTTTAGATCGGATTATTGCCGCGAGTAGTTGCGTAGGCGACCGGATCCTCGATCCCTTCTGCGGCTGCGGGACGACGATCGCCGCCGCCCAGAAGCTTGGGCGGGGTTGGATCGGCATCGACATCACCCATCTTGCGATCAACCTCATCAAGGTCCGCCTTGCCGACGCCTTTGGAACGAGCGCGGCGTACAAGGTGACCGGTGAACCGCGCGATTTGGAAAGTGCCCGCGCGCTTGCCGCCGTCGAGAAATATCAGTTTCAGTATTGGGCACTCGGACTCATCGGCGCGCCCCCCATGGAAGAGAAGAAGGGTGCCGACCGCGGGATTGATGGCCGACTCTACATGACCGATGCGATCGGCGAGACCAAGACGATCCTTATTTCAGTCAAAGGCGGGCACGTCACCGTCAGTCAGTTGCGCGACCGGCGGGGCGTGATCGAGCGGGAAGAAGCGGCAATCGGCGTCTTCATCTGCCTTGAAGCACCGACCGCCCCCATGCGCAAGGAAGCGGCGGAAGCCGGGTTCTTCCAAACCAAATCGGTTTCCGGCACTCAACATTCCCGCCTGCAAATTTTGACGATCGAAGACCTATTGGCCGGTAAGAAGATCGACATGCCCGCCCAGCAGGAGATTCGGTCGTTCAAGCAGGCACCGAAGGTAAAGGGAAAGCAGAGCGATGAGGGGAAGTTGTTTTAGACCAGCAGTGGCCGTGGAGCCGCATCGCGAAGATCAAGGTAGAAACCGAACATGACCCAACGAAATTCACGCCGATGGATGTTCCTTGGCGTGTCCCTGATCGTCCTCACCGGCCTCTACTTCGGAGCGTGCGCGCTGGTGGCCGAGGTGATCGGCAAGCGTTTAAAGGAGATGGTCGGCACCAATCTCAATGCCGCATTGACGATCGGCCGGGTTCGATATCACTTCCCCTATGGCGTGACCGTGACTGATGCGTCGATGGTCGATCTTGCGATGGATCAGGCACCGGTTGAACTGTTTCAAGTTCAACAGGTCGACCTGCAATTGGCCGAGCTTCCCGGTCGCAACAGACCACTACTGATTGAAAAATTGATTTTGACAGGGCCGTCCATTCATTTGATTAAAACGAGCCGGGGTCTCGTCGGCCAACAGGGGTTGGTGAAAAGCGACGGATCGAAAGCGGCGAAGGCACCGCTGAAAAATAAGCTGTCGGAAATTTTTCGACTGCGCCGATTCGCCATCGACGGCGGGAAGATTCTCTACGAAGACAGGACCAAGCCCAATGCCAAGCCGATGGTGTGGACCGGGTTGCACATCGATCTAAATACGACCCTTCAGACCGGCGCGGTGTACGGGTATCACCTGGTCGCGAGCGATCTGCCGTTGGCCGAGTTAGCGATGGCGGGCAGCTTCGACATCGACACGCTGAACCTCGTGGTGAGGGATCTTGGGTTCAAGGTGAAGGTCGGCGAGCGCTCTTCGGAAGAAAAACTCCCGAGCGAGTTGCAGGAAATTCTCCGGGCCAATCACATTGAAGGAACGTTGCGGATCACCGGGCAGGCGACGGTGCCATTGCTCTCGACCGCCGCGACGAAGTTCGACGTGCGATTCGATCTGCCGGGCGTGACGGCCACGATGCCGCGCCTTGGTGCATCGCTCGACCGCATGGCGCTGAAACTGCGATGCGGCAGCAGTGAGGCACCGGGTTCGGAATTCGCCACTTCGCAGCCCACCACCGTTCCCACGACAAAAAACGCGAAATTGCCGCCGCTTACCGTCGCCATCGAATTGCTGGACGCGGGCAGCGGGGATACGACACTGCACATTGAAAAAGGATTGGCTCTGGTCGACCAAGCCGACGGTGTCTGGAAGGTGCGCGATCTGCTGGGAATGTTGACCCTCGGGAGCAACTACGATTCGCTTCCGACGCAGTTGCAGAAGCTGTTCTCGCACCTTCGATGCCATGGCAAGTTGCAGTTTACGGTGGCCGCCAGCGGCCCGATGAAACCACCGGCGGGGGTGCGGTGGGCGGATGCGATTCAGTACGAACTGGTGGCCTTCCCGCGAGAATTTTCGATTCAACCCGATCAGTTCCCGTTGCCGATCGACAAGCTTTCCGGATCGATCCACCTCATGCCCGGTCTGGTTCGCCTGGAAAATCTGGAGGCGGTGTACGGCGGGGATAAGCTCTTCGTCGCCGTCGTACGCCTGCCGCTCGATCGGATCGAGCGAGAGATTCGGTTGAACGAAGTGAACGGCTCGGTGGATTTCGGGCCGGCGCAGCACTATCCACCACCGTTGGAAAAAATACTGGCTCCCCTGCATCCCGGCGGGCTTTATACGTTGGCCGGCAACTTCGCGATCCGCCCGAAGGAAAAGCACGGGTTCGATTACAAACTCGATATTTCCAGCGACCGTGCCGCGCTGGCCCCGTCGATCTACCGCTTCCCGCTCAGCGACGTCCGATGCGACATCGCGGCGTCCGGTGCGGGTGAAAACGGCACCGTGCAAATCTCCCGCTTCAACGCCATCGCGTTTGGCGGGCAACTCAATGCGACCGGGACGATCAAACCCGGCAAGGTACTGACGTACCAGGGACAGGGTGGTTTGGTGGGCGGCGATCTACAACAGTTTGCCATGGCGCTGGCGACGAAGGATCACGAGCCGTTGAAAATGTCGGGCAAGGCGTACCTGCGGGTGTTCGTCAGCGGAACCGAAGGCCGTGCGGATCGCACGTTGGCGGACAACGTTCGCGCCAAGGGTGAGTTTGAAATTCTCGAAGGAAACTTCTGGGAAGTGCCGGTCATCAAAGACATCATCGGCGGGGTGCAAGTTGCGCGCGAAGCCCTCACCGCCGGGCAGGCCGCCGGCACGTTTGAAATTTTCGACCAGAAGGTGGAACTGACCAACGCCGCCGTCAGTGCTCCTGTGCTGGGCCTGCAAGGCAACGGCAGTGTGCGATTCGACGGTCAACTGAATCTCCGCGTCGTCGGCGCCCCGCTGGCCGACTGGAAAGACAAACTAAAGCGCACCGGCATCCCCCTGGTGAGCGACGCCATCGGCGCCATCGCCGGCGGGGTGCAGAAATTTCTGAACTCCGCCACCAGCACCCTGATCTACGAGTTCCGCATCGGCGGCACCGTCGCCAAACCGCAGATCAGCACCGTCCCCGCCCCATTCCTCAGCGACTCCGCCGCCACCATTTTCGGGAAGATGCTCGCCCCGGCGAAGGAAGAGCATTTGATCGATGCGGTGCGAGGGAAGAAGTGAGTCTGCGCTTGAGCCGCGTCAATAAAAATTTCGCTCTGCGGTTAGCCGCGACGCGCAG
>JANXVV010000510.1 GCA_025351525.1 Humisphaera sp.
CGCGTTTTTCGGTTTGAATGAAACGCGTGCCTTCGGCACAGCCGCTAAAATGAAAACACACGAGGATCCATCATGCGAAAATTATTGACGGCGGCGATACTCAGCACGGCAGTGGCGGGAGCGATTCTTGTCGGTGACATCACCCGGGCCCAACCGGCCCCTGAAAAAAAGGAGCAGCCCGTGAATGAAGGCGCATCGGTTCCCGTGAAAGCCGTCGTGCTGTACAGCAGCGGTGTCGGATATTTCGAGCACTACGGCCTCGTCAAAGGAGCCGGCAGCACGGAGCTGCGTTTCAAGACCCAGCAGATCAACGACATCCTCAAATCCCTCGTGCTCCAGGATTTGGACGGCGGCAAGGTCACCACCATCAGCTACCCCAGCCAGGATCCGATCGCCAAAACCCTGCGCAGTTTTCAAATCGACATCACCGGCAATCCCAGTCTCGGAGAACTGCTGAATCAGATTCGCGGCACCAAGGTCAAGGTCAGTCTCGGAGCGGAAACCGCCGAAGGAACGATCCTCGGGCTGGAGAAAAAGCAGCGGCCCGCCGGAGACAAAGGCATCGTCGAAGTCTGGGTGATGAACCTCATCAGCGAAGGCACGATCCGCGCGGTGCCGTTGGATCAGGTGACGCTGCTGGTGCTGGAAGACAAGCAGTTGCAGGAAGAACTGGGCAAGGCGCTACTCGCTTTATCGCAGGCCCGCGATCAGGATAAAAAGCCGGTGACGATCAATTTCACCGGCGATGGCGAACGGCATGTGCGGCTGGGATACGTCGTCGAAACCCCGATCTGGAAGACCAGCTATCGACTTCTGCTCGGCGATAAAGTCAATCAGCTTCAAGGCTGGGCGATCGTCGAAAATCAGACGGACAATGATTGGAATGATGTGCAGCTTTCGCTCGTCAGCGGGAGGCCGATCAGCTTCATTCAGGATCTGTATCAACCGTTGTACGTTCCGAGGCCGACGGTGAAACCGGAGCTTTTTGCCAGCTTGCGGCCACAGACGTATGAAGGGGGGATGGAGGCGGCTAAGCAGATGGATAAGTTCGCCGGTGACATGCAGATGCAACAACAGGCGCAGCAAATGCAATCCGCCGCCGCGCCGATGGCGGCAATGGGTTTGCCGCCTGCCGGCAGCGTCAGTCGAATGAAAAGATCGATCGGTGGCGCTGGCGGTGCGGGCGGTATGGCGATTAAGAATGCGGCGGTGGATTACGTCGGTGGAGTTGACGCCGCCGCCTCGATTTCCTCCGTCGCCTCCGCCGCGAAAATCGGGGAGTTGTTTCAGTACACGGTTGGCAGCGTCAGCCTGCCCCGGCAGCGCAGCGCGATGATTCCGATCATCACCGATCCGGTCGAAGTCGAACGGTTGAGCATCTACAACCAAGCCGTTTTGCCGCGCAATCCGCTGAATGGCGCGCGGGTGAAAAACACCACCGGCAAGCATCTGCTGGCCGGGCCGATCACGGTGCTTGACGGCAGCAATTACGCCGGTGACGCCAGCATCGACAATGTTCCCCCCGGTCAGGAACGGCTGGTGAGTTTCGGGGTCGATCTGCAGGTCATCGTCGATGCGACCAAGAATAAAAATGAGAGCGCGATCCAAACGGGCCGTATTGTCAAAGGGGTATTACACCTGACCCGCAAGCATGTTTTCACGCAGGACTACATGTTCGAGAACAAGGGCGACAAGGACAAAGCCCTGATTATCGAGCACCCGATTCGACAGGGTTGCAAGCTGGTGGAAACCGATGCGCCGATCGAGACGACTGAATCCCTCTATCGATTCAAGGGCAAAGTGGCGGTGGGTAAAGCGAGCAAGCTGACTGTCACGGAAGAGATCGTGCAAGGAGAAACTTTCGCGATTCTGCCGGCGGATGTCGGGCAGTTAGATTTTTACGGCAAGCAAGGCGAAATTCCCCAAAAAGTTCGCGATGTGCTGATCAAAGCCATGCAGATGAAGTCGGCGATGATCGACACACAGCGGCTGATCGAGGATCAGCAACGGCGCGCCGCCCAGATCACCACCGAGCAGCAGCGGATTCGGGACAATATGAAAACCGTCGCCCAGAATACGGAGTATTCCAATCGCCTGCTGAAAAAGCTGAACGATCAGGAAAGCCAGATCGAGAAATTGCAGGGGGAGTTGGATGATTCGCGAGCGACGTTCGAGAAGCAGCGGAAGGAATTGGAGACGTATCTGGCTTCGACGAGCGTGAAGTGATTTATTAGTGCGCCTTTCGACTCCGCGTATCACGGAAATGCGATGTTCCGATGAGTGGGTGCCACAGGTCGCGGTACTCCGAGACCTGTGTCTTTCGGGCTTCCCAAGAGCACAGGTCTGCTCCGAAAATGACCGCCAGTTAGTACGAAGTACGTGCAAATCGCGGTCATTTGCACGCGGTAGCGTGCCCAGCGTCGCGTGTGTGCGGTACGCCGCACATGACGACTCGGAGTACCGCGACCTGTGGCACCCAATTCAGACGCGGAATTTATTGCGGACCCGTTCCTAACCCTGCGCGATCACCGCAGCCACTCATCGAGATGTTGGCGAACGAACTCGTCATCGTTCAATCCCGGGTAAGCGGCATAAACCCGTTCGATCTCCCGCTGCTGACCGGGGCCAAGCGTTTCGTCGGGATCGAGGCACCAGATGCCTTCGAGCAATCCCTGTCGCCGTAACACTTCATGCAGCCCGGCAATGCATCCTGCGAAACCATGGGCGGCGTCAAAGAACGCGGCGTTGCAATCGGTCACCGCAATTCCCTTCGCCAGCAATTCCGGGGAGGCACCCTGCGAAACTTTGCATTCGTGCAGCAGTTCAACCGCCCTGCTGGTCCAGACCGACCAGTGCCCGAGCAAGCCACCGGCGATCCGCCGCTCGATAATTTTGCCGTCGACATTGAACCGGAACGGCGTCACCAGATCGGCAACGATGCTGTCATCATTCCCGGTGTACAACGCGATATCATCGCGCCCGGATTCCACCACTGCCCGCACGACGTCGATCGTCCGGTAGCGATTGAACGGAGCGATCTTGATCGCCACGACACCATCGATTTCGCAGAACCGCCGCCAGAAAGAGTACGGCAAAACGCGACCTCCGACGGCGGATTGCAGATAAAAACCAATGAGAGGAATGACCCGCCCCACCGCCGTGCAATGGGCGATGAGATCCGCTTCACCGGCCTCTTTCATCGCGCCGAGGCTGAGCAGGCCGGCGTGATAACCCAGATCGCGGGCCAGCCCGGCTTCCTCCACCGCCTGCACCGTCCTGCCGCAGATGCCGGCGATCCGAACCAACGGCAAATCGCGATCGGCGTCGGCACGGTCCATCTCTTCCTTCGCGATTTGCAGCAGCGGTCGAAACAACCCTATTTTCAGATCGCGGATGGCGAATTGAGTGGTATGCACCCCGACCGCGATGCCTCCCGCGCCCGCCGCCGCGTAATACCGATAGAGGGCGCGCTGGCGACGTTCATCGAGTTGCCGCCGAGCGTTGAGCGCGAGCGGGCTGGCGGGAATCGCGACACCGCGATGAAAACTTTTCGGGAGTTGCCCTGCGGAATCCATCAAAATTTCCCATCCCTCGTTTGGAAATGCGTCGGTTTTCCCAAATCCTCGCGGCCATGCATCACCCAATCCGCGATCCACCGCGTCATCATCTCGGCGGACACGCACGGTTCGCCGAACATGTCATGGCCCCTGCGCCCGTCATTCAGCAACGCATCCGCCGCCTCTTCACCGACATACCGCACCTCTCGCCCCATCCACTCCCCGAACCGCGCGGCGACATCGCGCACCCGCAGCGTCTCCGGTCCAGCGACATTGAGTATAAACGGGGGACAGTTCGCATGATCCAACGCCTGAAGAGCCATTGCCGAAGCCTCCGCCTGCCAGATCACATTCACGTACCCCATCGCTACATCGACGGGTTGCCGGGTCCACACCCGCCTGGCCAGATCCACCAGAACGCCGTAGCGCATTTCGGTCGCGTAGTTCAGGCGAATGATCGCGGTGGAAATCCGCAGAGTTCGGCTGAAATGATCGAACATCCGCTCGCGTCCCACGCAACTCATCGCGTAGTCGCCGAGTGGATTCAGCGGCGAATTCTCAGTGGAACCGCCACCCTTCACGGGAGTCAACCCGTACACGTTCCCCGTAGAAAAGACCACGATTCGGCTATCGCGATATCGCTCGCAAATCAACCCCGGCAACCAGCAGTTCATCGCCCAGGCAAGCGATTCGTTGCCGTTACCGCCGAACTTCATACCGGCCATGAAGATGACGTTTGGCACCTCCGGCAATGTGGCGAGCTGCGCGCGATCCAGCAAATCGATCGCGATCGGTTCGATGCCGTGGAACCGTAATCGATCGGAGAGTTGCGGGGAAGAAAAGCGGGATGCCCCGAAAATTCGCCGGTCTTTACCGGCGGATTCGGTGGCTCGCCTCGCCATTCGGGCGAGAGTCGGCCCCATCTTGCCACCGACTCCGAGGACGATGAGGTCGCCCGATAGCCGTCGCATCATCTCAATCAAACCGCGCGAGGGTTGGCTCAGTAAATCTTCAAGCTCGTCGACGGTTTCGATACTGGCCATGCAGGGTGTCCTCGAAACATCCATCTTCAGGAAGACACCCCGGAGATCGGCAACTTTAATGCCGGTCGCCGCAGCGGTCATGCACGCAGACGCAGGTGGTTTCGGTGCAGTCGTAAGCACAGGCCTTGCTGCAATAGATTTTCCCCTCGTGAAGCACGCCCTTGCCGGGGGAGACCATGCAGTGGCAACTGGGGCAGGCACATTTTGTAGATTCGGGCATGGCGGACTCCTGTGACGTAAGCCCCCGTCATTATAGCGACAACCGACGCGGCGGTGTTCAAATGAGTTTACGGATATTTCCGTATCCGGGGTTTTAATTCAAGGTGGCATAGGCGTCTCGCCCGTGCATTTTCTTCTGCCATAACGCACGGGCGGGACGCCCATGCCACCTGATATTTAAAAGACCCTATCGCGAAAATCGATGTAACTTTGTCTCGTGCGGTTACGTGACTAGAATAGCGTGGAGTTGGAAGGAGCATTCCGCGATGGATGGCTGAGATCGGATGTGTCCGTAAGCCGTGGATCGCGGTTGGGAGAAAATCATGCGTGACGAATCGAGTGCTTCGGAAAAAAATCCAGACAATATCCCCGACCGGACAAACGGTACGGATCCGTTGAATCCATCGGCCAGTCATCCTCGCGCCGGTAAACCGCCCCGCACCTTCAAGGGTGAGCCGCTCACTGGAGCGAAAAGCCTTAACGAAGGCGCAAGCCGCGATATTTCCCATGTCCTTCGAGGCTGGGATTTTGAATCCGGCACAATCAATGTCCGAAAGGTGGCCGGTCTGGACGGTTTGCCCAAGTTGCAGATGCGGCTGGACCTTGGACTCCTTCAGATGGAATTGACCGGCCGACCGGATGGTATGCGCCCGCACGGGTGTGAATCCCTTCTCGACTATTTCGAGAGCCTTCTTGCAGATCACGAAAAGCGGAACGGCACCGACCTCGGTTTCCACCTGACCGATGAGCAATGTCAATCGCTGCGCGATGAGGCGGTACTCTATTATCACCGGTATCTCAGCCTGTTCGTGCTGGGTGAATTTTTCGGCGTGGTGCAGGACACCGCCCGCAACATTCGCGTGCTGGATATCTGCGGCAAATTCGCCGTCAACGAGCAGGATCAGCTGATTCTCGAGCAGTATCGCCCGTATCTTTTCATGATGAACACCCGCGCCGCCGCTTCAATCCAGTTCAAGGCCAGGCAGTATCCGGAGGCCTTGACGACGGTTCGACTCGGCCTCCGAAAGATCAAGAAATTTTTCGCCCGCTTCGATCAGGAGGAAGCCTACACCCAATGCAATGAGGTGAAAGTCCTGAAAAAATTCTCCAGGGACATTCGCCGTAAATTGCCGGTGGATCCCGTTCGCAAACTGCAGGTCAATTTGGAGCGTGCGATCAAGGACGAGCGCTATGAAGAGGCCGCGATTCTGCGCGATCAGTTGAGCGTGATGGTCGATCAGAATAATGGCGACTCTTCGATCCGACCCGTTTAAAATTCGGATTTGATTCAACGAAGCCCAGGGAGTTTTCTCCCTGGGTTTTTCGTTCCATCAAGATTGCGTTCAGATTCAAATCAACCGCTGCAACTCCCGAAAATTCCGGGTATCATCCTGCTCTTTACGGAGTCAACATGCGTGCGATCGTGACCGGACAGGTGGGGGTGGACAAAGGCCCTTTCTTGGAGGCCGTCCAGGCCCAGGCCCGCAAAAACGGGAAGGATCTGCATGTCTGCCATGTCGGGAAAATGATGTATCAGGAAGCCCCGGATGTGCCGGCGGGGCGTATTCTGAATCTGCCCATCACCCGGCTCAACACGCTGCGCCGGGCGGTTTTTA
Organism: Humisphaera sp.; assembly: GCA_025351525.1. Classification (GTDB taxonomy): domain Bacteria; phylum Planctomycetota; class Phycisphaerae; order Tepidisphaerales; family Tepidisphaeraceae; genus JANXVV01. The sequence goes on from JANXVV010000510.1 coordinate 6,436, forward strand.
AAGAGATTCTCCGTGCCGCGGAACAGCACGAGCATGTGATCGTCAACACCCACGCCACCTTCCGCTGGCGGCACGGCCTGTTTGCCGCCTTCGACTTCGACCAGCTCAAGACCTTCAACGCCGATCTCTACTTCACGATGCTCGACAATGTCGAGAGCGTTCATCAAAGGCTCGTGCGCGATCACGACCTCGACCATAGCCTGAAAGACATCATGGTCTGGCGCGAGGAGGAATTGCTGGCGACCGAAATCATCGCCAATATCACCCGCGGGTACGGGCATTTTTTCATGATCAGCCGGGGGCGGAGCATTCCCACCACCCAGACGATTTATCGGCTGATGTTCGAGCGCGAAAAGCGCAAGGTCTATCTGTCATTCCCCATGAGCCATGTGATGGATCTGCCCGACACCCTGGCGGAAATCGAAGGTTTCAAAGCCACCATCAACGAGCATTTCATCTGCTTCGATCCGGCGGATGTGGATGAATTCATCCTTCATAAGATGGCCTTGCAGGCATTGGAAGAGGGAAGCACCACGATCCAGGTTCAAGCCGCCGACGGGCCGGTGACGCTTAAAACGCAGGATGTGGCACAAATCAGCGGCGACATTCTCGGTCAGATCTACGCGCGAGATTTCAAGATGATCGATCAATCCGACATGATCGTCAGTCTCGTCCCCGAACTACCCAACGGCAAGCCCGGTCTATCAAGCGGTGTCGAGCGCGAACTGCATCACGCGTTTGAAGGGGGCAAAGAGGTGTATGTCGTCTGGACGTGCAAGGGGATGCCGTCGCCATTCATTACGGAAACCGCCACCCGTGTTTTTCACAGCACGGCTCAGGCGATCGAGTATTTTCGGGCGAAGAAATACCTTTGACTAAATGAGGTGCAGTCTGGAGCGCGGCAGTCCCCCGCCGCCGATGCGTCGGTCGAGGACGACCGCCCTCCAAAATCCATTCTTGGAGCCAGCCCGTGCCTTTCCGACAAGCGAACACATTTCTCTGAGTATTTCGACCTGTGGCACCTGATCCAAGCGCGGAAGTTATTGCGGGCTCATTCCTAACTCTGCGCCGACCAAGGCCACTCCGGATCGACGAACGACGGCAGATCATTTCGCGGGGTCAACATGTCATTTTCGAGAAAGACCCGCCAGCGAATCTGCAGGCGCGGATAGCGGTGGAGGAATTCCTGCCAGGCCGCGTAATGCGAGCGGAGGAAAAATGTTTTTTCCGCGAAACCATCCGCCAGCTTTTGCAAATCCACGGACTTCATCTGCTGGGCGAGCAGTTGTTTTTCCAGATCGGCGACCTTGGTTTTAAGCTGTTCGTTCTCCGCCGCGAGTTGTGTTTTACGCTCCTGGGCCTCTTTCAATTGAGCCAGCGTCCCCTGATACATCTGCTTCAACTGATCCGGCTTGGGTTCATCTTCCGCCAGAGCAACGGAACCTCGCGCCACGAATGCCGAGCCGATCACGACCGAAATTATCCACCGCTGCCAGTCCATGAGATCCGTCCTTTCGCATCCGCGCCAGTCTGCGCGGCATTTTAGAGCACAAGTGTCCGGTTCACAATGCACAACTTCCCCAGGGCAATCGCCGGTTACAATCCGCCTATCCGGGTGGAAAAAACGAAATCTTTTGCCCGTTCTCACTATCTTCTCATCATCGGTCGCAATAATCCGTCGAACTCAGTGACGAGGCATCGTGCGGAAAACCGATGGAAGCGGAGGAATCTTCAATCGGTTGAAAGCTCGGTATCTTGCCCCATCCGTCGATTTCTCGCGGATGGAAACTGATTTATCATCTGGAGGTTCTCATGCGGAAGTCTTCCCCCGTTGTCATGGATTCGCTTGAATCCCGTCGTTTGTTGTCCGGAAGCCATTTTGATGGCCCGGAAGGTGAAGGTCGTGATGGCGGCGATCGCCGCGACGGCGCTTTGTTTATTCCCGCCTTGCCCGTGGCCGCCGGCCCGGTCACTACCGCAGCATTCACCAAGGTGTCGGCGGACAAGGTGAAGGTTACGGCCGACCAAGCCACTTTGAAAACGGACTATCAGACCCTTGGCACCGCGCTCAAGGCTGCCGAAGTGACCCTTGCCACTCCGCTTGCCGCACTGCAAGCCACGGCGGATGCGGACGAGAAGGCGAACGAAGCCATTCTCAAAGTCGATTTCACCGCCATTCAGACCGTCTATCAAAAGGATGGCCCGGCGATCAGCGCTGACTTTAAGGCGATTTCGGCGGATCTGAAAGCCAAGAACACGGTTCAACTGGCGATCGATCAGGCCAAACTGGTCGTCGATAAAGCGACGTTGGCGACCGATCTGACGGTGCCGAAGGCCAAGCTGAGCGCCGACTCCGCCGCCGCCGAGGCGACGGAACAGGCTGATGAGAAGGCGATCAAGGATCTCCTCAACACTGATGCCGCCGTCGCTGCGGCTCGACTCAAGCTGACTTCCGATCAAGCGGTTTATACCACCGATTTTAATGCGTTTGTCGCCGACCGGACGACCTACGTGCTGGATCTGAAGACGCCGTTGGTCTGAGGATCACTGGTTTTTTTCCATCTGAAGTCCAATCGGGTAGGAGGGGGCCTTGCGGCCCCCGTCCTCCCACACCACCGGACGTACTCATCGTATCCGGCGGTTTCTTCTAACGGTTTAACAGAATATATCTCTCGGTCAGGCTCGCCAGGCTTAGAGATTTAAACCATGCC
>JANXVV010000538.1 GCA_025351525.1 Humisphaera sp.
GGGCTACCTTCGCCGGATGAAGTTAACCCATCTCCAAAGCGCACACCTTCTGCTTTCAAATAAAGCTATCGGACGATGAGCCGATGTGGTGGTGGGGAATGTCCGGCCGGCGAATCGGGGAAGGGACCGGAAATCGCTCCCTAACTTTCGCCGTTTTCCGCTGTCAGATCGATTGATGGCACGATTGCGACGGATTTTTCGTTGGGGCGGCTTGATGTTTTGATTACAATGTTTTCAAGCCTTGTTGTAGTCGCCCGGTTGGAATGTTGAAAGTTGCTATGTCGACACTCGTGCATGTCACCCCGCCTTTGGCCGAATGCAAGCCCGCGCCGGGACGGCAGCGACTGATTCACACCGCCACCAACCGCGTTCGCCGCGATGGGAAATTCTTTCGACTCGGGGATGAAAAGTTTTACGTGAAGGGCGTGACCTACGGTCCTTTCGAAAAAAGCAGCGAGGGCGAACCGCTGCCCGAGCGGGATCAGATTCGCCGGGATTTTGCTCAGATTCTCGACCTTGGTGCGAACGTCATCCGCGTCTATCACACCCCGCCGAAATGGTTCATGGATATGGCCCTGCACGCGGGCCTGAAAATTTTCATCGACGTGGCGTGGCCAAAAAATCTGACGTTTGTGGGCGATAAAGAGATCACCGAGCAGGCCCACACCGCCGTGCGGCAGGCGGCGCGAACCTGCGGGAATCATCCGGCTATCTTCGCGATCAGCGTCGTCAACGAGGTGCCGCCCGACATCATCCGGTTTACGGGACGACAGAAGGTTGAAGAGTTCATCGACGATCTGGTCGACAGCGCAAAATCCGAAGCGCCGGATTGCCTGATCACGTTCGCGAGCTTTCCGACGACGGAATATGTGCAGCCGCGGAAGATCGATTTCGTGTGCTTCAACGTCTATCTGCATAACGAGCAGACGTTCCGCAATTATCTCGCACGGCTGCAAAACATCGCCGGCGACAAGCCGCTGATGCTCGGGGAATACGGCATCGACACCTTTCAGGAATTCAACGAGGAAAAGCAGGCGGAGATTCTGTCGGCTCATGTGCGGGCGGTGTTCGACGAGGGACTGGCCGGTACCGTGGTGTTCAGCTTTACGGATGACTGGTTCACGGGCGGATTTCGCATCGAGGATTGGGCGTTCGGTCTGACCCGCCGCGATCGCACCCCGAAGCCGGCGTTTCGGGCGCTGCAGCAGTTGTTCCGCAAAGTGCCGCAGGTCAGCGGTGAAAAGCTCCCGATGGTCAGCGTCATCGTCTGCTCCTACAACGGCGCGAGCACGGTCGAGGCGTGCCTTCGTTCGATGGAGCGCATCCGCTACCCGGAATATGAAGTGGTTTTCGTCGATGACGGCTCCACCGATCACACGCAGGACATTCTCAAAAAATTCCCCTGGGTGCGGAATATCCGTCAGCGAAACATGGGCCTTTCCCACGCGCGGAATGTCGGCCTGGAAGCGGCGCGCGGGCAGATCGTCGTCTATACCGACAGCGATTGCGAAGCGGATGAGGATTGGCTGTATTATCTTTCGCTGGCGCTGGTGCGAAGCAGTCATGCGGGGATGGGCGGGCCGAATCTGATCCCCGATGAAGGCAGTTGGATCGCCGACTGTGTGGGCCTTTCGCCGGGTGGGCCGACGCATGTGATGATCGATGACCGCACCGCCGAACACGTGCCCGGCTGCAACATGGCGTTTTATACCTGGGCCGCACGGCTGGCGAACGGGTTCGACCCGCAGTTCCGCAAAGCTGGCGACGATGTCGATTTCATCTGGCGTTTGCAACATCTGGGCTACACCATCGGTTTCTCGCCTGCCGCCCAGGTATGGCATTATCGGCGTAATTCGGTGGCTGCGTATCTGAAGCAGCAGCAGGGTTACGGCGAAGCCGAGGCGTTGCTGAAATACAAACACCCCGATCATTTTAATGCGCTGGGTGCCAGCCATTGGCGCGGTCGCATCTACAACGGCGATCAAATCGGCGTTCGTTTCGGTGGCGATGTGGTGTATCACGGCGTCTTCGGCACGGGGCTGTTTCAAACCATCTACCGCCAACCCGCTTCGATGACGGCCGCGATGTTGATGAGCATCGAATGGCATCTGCTCGGCATGTTCGTCACGGTGCTGGGCATGGCG
>JANXVV010000058.1 GCA_025351525.1 Humisphaera sp.
GGTTGCAGGCGATGCTGACGGTCGATCGCGCCACCGCCGCACGCATCGGCGGGATTACCGAACAGGACATCGATAACACCTTATACGATGCTTTCGGCCAGCGCCAGGTTTCGACGATTTATAATCCCCTCAATCAATACCATGTCGTGATGGAAGTAAAACCCGAATTCCGCCAGAAGCCCGCCGATCTCGCCCATCTCTACCTCCGCTCGGCGGCGGGCGGTTCGGTCCCCCTGAGCGCCTTCACCCGCGTGGAGGAATCCAATGTCCCTCTCGCCGTCAATCACCAGGGCCAGTTCCCCGCCGCCACCATCTCGTTCAATCTCGCCCCCAACGTCTCGCTCGGCGAGGCGGTCAAGGCGATCCACGACGCCAAGTCCGACCTCGGCCTCCCCCCCGGCATTCAGGCCGGTTTTGAAGGCACCGCCGCCGCCTTTCAATCCTCCCTCAGCAACGAATCGCTGCTGATCCTCGCCGCCCTGGTCACCGTCTACATCGTGCTCGGCGTGCTTTACGAAAGCTTCATCCACCCCATCACCATCCTCAGCACCCTCCCCTCGGCGGGCGTCGGCGCGTTCGTGGCCCTGCTCCTCACCGGCAACGATTTCAGCGTCATCGCCCTCATCGGCATCATCCTGCTGCTCGGCATCGTCAAGAAAAACGCGATCATGATGATCGACTTCGCCCTCGACGCCCAGCGCCATCAGAACATGAACCCCGTCGACGCCATCTATCAGGCCTGCCTGTTACGCCTCCGCCCCATCCTGATGACGACGATGGCCGCCCTGCTCGCCGGCGTCCCCCTCGCCTTCGGCAGCGGCGTCGGCTCCGAACTCCGCCGCCCCCTGGGCATCACCATGATCGGCGGCCTGATCTTCAGCCAGGTCCTGACGCTCTATACCACGCCCGTGATCTACCTCTATTTCGAGCGGCTGGCGGAGAGGTTCTCGCGCCGGCCCGCCTCCCCCGCCGCGATGCCCGTTGGCGATGGCGCGCTGGCTCTCGCGGCGGGGGAGAATGACGAATGACGAAATTCGAATTCACGAATCAATGACGAATCACGAATGAAGAAATGACGAAACGGGAGGGGAAGCCACGCGCGCTCTTTATATTCTTCGCGCCTTGGCGGCCCGTCTTTTTCTTCGGCGGGCCGGAAGACAAATGCGTACGCGAAGACGCGAAGAGTGCGAAGCAAACGCGAAGAATCCGGAGTGAAGAATGTCAAAGACAAAGGCCCCGTTTCATCATTCGTCATTCGTCCTTCATCATTGATTCGTGAATTCGAATTTCGTGAATTCGTCATTGCATTGTTGTTCACCTCGCCCCCGTTCGGCGAGTCTCCGAACGCGGCGTTCTACCTTAAGAACACGGTGTTCTACCTCAAGAACGCGGCGTTCTACCTCAAGACCACCGCGTTCTACCTCAAGAACATGGCGTTCTAGCGCTGGAACGCCGCGTACGGGAAGTACGATGGCGCGACCGACCCCGCTTATCCGCCGGTCCAAGACCCTTATTCGGGGACGGACCCTTCCCATGCGGGCGGCTTGGGTTTTTATGGGGCGATCTTCAGAGGCCCTGCGCCGAAAGCCGGAAACCCGAAATCAGAAAAAAGCCCGAACGGAAGAAACGGCGGAAAGCCCGAAGTCCGGAAAGACGCGGACTCCACCCTCCCCGTGTTTTCGAGCTTGGCATTTTCCCCTTCGAGCTTTTTTCTGATTTCTGATTTCGAGTTTTCCCTTTCCCCCCGGTACTTCAGGATGTCGCGGGCGGTGTCGATGCGGCGCTTGGTGTCGGTGTCGAGCCTGGGGTGGGAATGAAATCAGACCGGTTGAAGATCGTGCGAGGGGACGAACGCCTCCGCGAGTTTCCGCGAGAGCTCACGCGCTTCGGGGGTCTTGGACTGACCCGCCCGCATCAGTTCGAGATTGCGGTATAGCATCCCCCGCACCGGGAAATGCCCGATGTCGTCGGTTTCATTGAGGACCGCCTGCACGGCCGCGACGGCTTTGGCATCGTCATTCAGGAACTGGGCAAGCAGCCCCGCACTGACTCTTCCGGCGGCGCGAATGGCGGGCGACACTTCGCCGGCAAGGGCCTGCTCGATGCGCTCCAGCGCCGTTTGGGCGAAGATCGACAGATCCTTCGGGGGATGCGCCTCCTGTGCGAGGCGGGACAGGATGCCCCCCGCCGTCAGCACCAGCGCCGCAGGGGTCAGGGGCTTGGCAAGAAAGGTTTTGGCGCGCAAATAGGCCTCATCATGCCGCCCGTTCTTCCAGAGCAGTTCCATCGCCAGCGCCCCATACCGCGTGCTGTGGGGGTTGCGGCGCAACGCCTCATCCATGAACGCGGTTGCGGCGGCAAGCTCTTCCAGCGACTCGTGTGCCCGGGAGCGCATGTACGCGATCTGGTCGGGTTTCAGGAACGATGACACATCCGTCCGCAGCAATTCCAACACGCGCTGCCACTCGCTGTCTCGAAAAGCGCCCGCGAGGAAAAGCGGAACGTTGGATGCGCGGACGCGGGCGACGACCTCCGGATCGGGAATCTCCCGGCCGTGGATCATGGACAGATCGCCGGACAGCGCATCGAGCTGCGACATCTCCGACTCCGTGAGCCGTGCCTCCGGACCATCCATCAGCGCCCGCAGGTCCATGGCCTCATCGGAGTCGCCGGTTCCGGCGGCGATCATCGCGTGGAGTTCGATCAGCATCCGCTGGTAGTCAAGATACCGGGTTCGGTCTGCGTGCATGGTATCGCTCGTCTCTGCTCAATTCCTGGCCCCCATCGACATCCGGTACGGCGCCTACGGTTCATCAATCCCCCAGGAGCCCTGCGTGTTCGCCAGTTCCCGCTGAAAGGTCGCGAGGGGCATGAGGTGGGCGGGACAGACGAAGCCGTGCGGCCCGCCGGGCGCATCATGGTGAAGGGCGGCGGTGATTGTCCCGGAGGCGAACGGCCCGGTGCCCATCG
>JANXVV010000593.1 GCA_025351525.1 Humisphaera sp.
CAGCATGTCCGGGTTCCGCTTCTGCGGCATCATCGAACTGCTCGTCGTGTACCGGTCGGCAATTTTGATGAAGCCGAACTCGGTGGTCATGTAGATGATCCATTGCTCGGCCCAACGGGAGAGGTGCTGGGAGATCATGGCACAGGCATATACGAAGTCGCAGGCGTAATCCCGGGACGCCGTCGCGGCAATACTATTAGGTGCGATTTCCCCAAGGCGCAATGCTCCGGCGGCGGCGTATCGATCTATCGGTAGGGAGCTTCCCGCAATCGCGCCGGCACCGAGCGGCGATTCCCAGTCACCGTGAAGTTCCTCTTCATCCACAATGTCGTCTACGCGATACCATCGCCCCGCTATACGGGCCTTATCATTCCTAAAAAATTCAGCCCAAGCGAGAGCTTCTGCGCCAGCAGCAATCGGTTGAGCACGCTGCAAGTGCGTGAAGCTCGGCATCACTGTATCAGCGGATCGTTTCGCAAGGTCGACAAACGCCCGGCAAACGAGGTCAAGCGATGCAGCGAGTGTTCGCGAGTTGGCTTGCAGCCAGAGCACTAAGTCTAACGCCACCTGATCATTCCGACTCCTCCCCGTATGCAACTTCCTCCCCGGCTCCCCGATGCGTTCGATCAACGCGGCCTCAATGACCATGTGGATGTCTTCATTGGCGATATCAAATTTGAAATTCTCCGCCTCGATATCCCGCTCGATCCCGCGCAGTCCTTCGACGATCGCATCCCGCTCGGCATCGTTGATCAACCCGACCTTCGCCAGCATCGTCGCATGCGCGATCGACCCGGCGATGTCGTGCTTGTACAGACGGCGGTCGTAGCTGATCGACTCGACGAACGACGCCGCCAACGCATCGGTGGCCTCACCGATGCGGGCCTGCCAGGATTTTTCAGTACTTTTTGACATAGGCGGGAATTGTAGCGATTATTCAATCGCGATTGCACCGCACGCGACACAACACCCGTTTAGCAGCCTCGCTTGCGAGGCATGTTTTGCGGGAAACGCTCTCAAACACGTCTCGCAAGCGAGACCGCTAAACAAAAGGCGCGTCCGCGAACGCATCCCATCAGACGCGCCTCGCAAGCGAGGCGGCTAAATAATACAATGCAATTTCAACCCGAACGTTTACCGGATTGATCCGTATCTCCGTTGGGAGAGCGTTGACGGAAGAGTGTTTCGCGAGGATTTGGGAGAATGTTTTTGAAAACCGAACTGGAAACAAGCCTCGTACAGGATATCCTCGAAACCCGCGTTTTTTCGCAGTTGGCCGTCGCGCTGCGCACGCGGTCCGACAAAATCATGGCCCGCTGGGAAGCCATGATCCGCGAGATTCTGCCGACGGCGGATAAACTCACCTTCGCCCAACTCCGCGATCACCTCCCGCAGACGCTCGGCAAAATGGCCGCCGCGCTGGAGTCGTCAACCGCCCACGAGACCCGCCATCTCATCACCCAGACCACCGACCACGGCGAGCTTCGCTTTCATCAGGGTTACAACGTCGAGGAACTCATCATTGAATATCGCCTGTTGCGGCGAATTCTCATCGAAGAGGTGGAGTCCGAACTCGGTCGCCGCACGTCGATGGAGGAGGACATCGCCCTGAGCATGGGCATGGACACCGTGCTGCAACAGGGAGTGGTCGAGCTGGTGTACCATCAACGGCAACGGCTTCAGGCGGCCTCGCAGGCGGAGGCGAAATATCTTTCGTTTTTATCGCACGATCTGCGGAACAATCTGAACGCCGTCACGCTGCTGCTTCAGGTGTTTCGGATGGAGTTGGCGAATCAACCGCAGTTTAAGGAATCGCTGAAAGACATCGAATCCGCCCAGGCCGCCATTGAGGGAACGATCGACGGGATGACGCGTATACTTCGGGCGGAACGGCTGCAACACGGCACCCCCGAGCCGAAGATCGAAACGGTCGAGCTGCGCGTCCTGGCTCTGGATGTGGCCCGCGATGCGATCCCGCAGGCCGACCGGAAAGGCGTGAAGTTGGTCGTCGAAATTGCCCAGGGTTTGACGGTTGAGACGGATCGCGAGTGGACGAAACTGGTGCTGCAAAATCTCGTGGGCAACGCGGTGAAATACAGTTCGAAGGGAACGATCACGATTGGCGGTTTTGCCTGCGAGACCAAAACGGGCCCGGAATGGACGCTGAGCGTGTCGGATGAAGGGCCGGGCATTGCCGCCGAGCAAACCGGAAAGATTTTCGAGGCGTTCAAGCGCGGTGAAACGCATGGCCAAACCGGCGTGGGGCTCGGTTTGGCGATCGCTTCACAAGCGGCGCTGCTATTGGGGGGAAAGTTGCAAGTAAAATCGGAACTGGGCGTGGGTTCGACGTTCAGCTTGGAAGTTAACAAGGTTTGAAGCCTTCGCTGAAATTTTTTGGGCGATCAAACCTTGAAGCATGCTATACCTCACGCCTCCAGCATTGATACATTTCCGAACGTCTGAAAATTGAGGGTCATCAAGGTGTCGATCTTTGAGCGATGCGTGGTGCCCAGTTCGTCGAGGCACTTGTCGATCGCCTGCTGAAAGTCGCCGAAGCATT
>JANXVV010000596.1 GCA_025351525.1 Humisphaera sp.
GCATTGGCGTCTCGCCCATGCATTTCTTCAGCCAAAAAGCATGGGCGAGACGCCCATGCCACCAGTTTTCAAAAGACCCTATTCCTCATCCCGCATGGATCTTCTCTTTCAATCCGTCGAGTGAAATCGTCGTATCCGCCGCACAAACGCGATTTCTTCCCGAACGCTTGGCGCGATACAAAGCTGCATCACTGGCTTTCACCAGTTCCATTCCCAGCCCGTGTGTGTCATCGGCAACGCCCAAACTACAGGAGACGGCCACCGATTCCCCCGATGTCTCGAAGCATTGCCGTGCCACTGCGGCGCGGATTCTTTCCGCGAGAATCATCGCACCTTCCGCGGCAACGTGCGGACACAGAATCACAAACTCTTCCCCGCCATAACGGCAAACCACATCCTCATTTCGACACGCCAGATTCAGCACTTCGACCACCGTGCAGATGACCTTGTCGCCGAAGGGATGACCGTGTGTGTCGTTGATGGATTTGAAGCGATCGATGTCGAGCATCACGCAGGAAAGCGGGTAGTGGTGCCGGTTGACCGCCGCCGTTTCGGCGCGGAGTCGTTCTTCAAAGTAGGCGCGGTTCCAGCAGCCGGTCATACCGTCGCGCATGGCGCGGTTGGCTTCCAGGGCGAGGAGAAATTTGTAGCGAAGCGAGACGCGAACCCGGGCCCGCAGCTCATCGCCGAAAAACGGTTTGGTGATGAAGTCCGCCGCCCCGGCGTTCAACCCTCGGGCCCGCTCGGCGGGATCGGCGGTGGCGCTGAGGAAGATCACCGGGATATTTACGGTTGCTTCCTGAACGCGGAGCAATTCGCAGACTTCGTAGCCGTCGATCTCCGGCATGGAGACATCCAGCAAAATGATGTCCGGCCGAATCTCCGTCGCGACGCGAACCCCATCCAGCCCATTCGATGCAGAAAAAACCTGGAATCCTTCCGGTTCCAGTTCTGCCCGCACGAGTGCGTGAAGCGATTTGTCATCATCAATAATTAAAAGTCGCGAGGGCAATGGGCGTACTCCAAACAACGACACGGGTGGGTCTTCAATTCGTGCATCGACCAAACCAGTCCCCGAATTTAGGAACCCGGCGTCAATAACCTCCAGATTGTCAGACGCTCGGGGTGCCACGGGTCGCGGCACTCCGAGACTCGTGTCTTTCGGCAAGACCAGCACAGGTCTCGGAGTACCGCGACCTGTGGCACCCAGCCCCAACGCGGAATTTATTGCAGGTCCGTTCCTTGGTGTTATTTCACATCCTCTCACGGATCGAGTTTAAACGGCAATAAATTCAATCGCGGTGATTTCAACGCCGAATCGTTCATCACTTGATCGAATTGTGCCGACAGCGCTTTGAATTTCGTCTGGGCGTCCTGCCTGAGTTTCAAATCGTCGCCGGTCTGCTCCATCATCGATCGGTGTTTCAACTCTTCGTCGAGCCGCTGAATTGCAAGCAGGATCCGATCCGCCTGTCCCGCCGCGATGCCGCACCGGGTGAGTTGTTTTTCGGCGGCATTGACGGTGGAGTCGTACTCTTTCAACCATTGATCCGTGCGGTCGATGAGATCTTTCAGCTCACCCCGATTCAACGACCGCCCCGCCGCCGTCGTGGGCCATCGTCCCTCATATTCCGCCAGAAGGCGGGCCTGGGATAACCGCTGCCGTAGATTGAGCACTTCATTTCGCTCGGCGGCAAATCGCAGCAGATCGTTTTGCCGCGATGCCGTCCGCGCATTGAACGAATAGATGCCCGCCTGGCCAATGGCGACGCGAGAGGAAATCTGTACATCTAAACCATCAAATTCGGCGATAGGGGCGGGCACATTATCCGCCACGCTCGTCTCTATCGGCGTCCGGAATTCAACCGCACTGCGGATCGACAGCAAGCTAAAGGCGAGGAATCCAGCGGCCATCAAAGCGGCGAACGTAAATAGCCGCAGTCCGCGTTTACGTGTCAAGGGGAGGATGGGTTGCGGAATGGCCACCGCGCGCGGCTTCTCAGCAGCCGCCATGCGCCCGCATCGCGCACAAAACCGGTCGACTCGCTCACCACCACAATGGGGACATATAAGCATGACAAACAGTATAGCACGCCTCCCCCCGCCTCCTGACGCAATATCGGTTAGAAAGCGCAACGGAATTTGGAGGCGCACTTCACGGGAAAATCGCAGTCGACGTGTATTGCCGGATAAACCGGGCTTTTAATGCTTTGGCTTCCGCATAGGTTTTCAGCGAAATCACCCGAACCAAATCCAGCGAGGGATTGGCCGGATCGATGAAGTGTTGGGCCATGACCCCCTGCTTTCGCAGTTCCACCACCGCCGACTCGGCTTGTTTGCGACTGGAAAAAGTTGCGAACTGAACGGTGAAGCCACGCGCACCCTGAATCAGCCGGGCCTTCGTCGCCAATTCAGTGCCGGCGGCCCCGCGCTGCACACCGGCGAGGCTTTCGTCCGCCTCTTCCCATTTGCCGAGGCGCTGCTCCGTGCGGCCCAGTTGATAGAGCGTCAACAGTTGGTCTTTAGGCTGTTCGAGCTTGTAATAAGCCGCCGCCCATTGCTCCGCCGCCGTCGCATAGTCGTCCTGATGAAACGCGACATTCGCCAACCCCGCCCGCGCGCGACCATCCAAATCCGGCTTGTGCGGCAAATCGATCGCAGCGGCATATTCGGTGCGGGCCGTCTGAAACTGGCTCACCCCACCCTCGGGGTTGGTGATGGCCCGCTCTTCAAAAACGCGCCCGCGCAGGTAATGCGCCTCCGCCGGCAGCGTATCCTTCGGCGAGTCCGCCAACACCCCATCCGCCGCCGCCAACGCCGCATCGAGTTGCCTCGCATTCAGCGCATCGTACCCCGCCCGAAGCCGCTGAACATCGTCCTGCTGGGCGGCACATCCGACGAGAAACAGCCCACATAAAATCCCAAGTAAACAAACACTCTTCGCAAGGAATTTTCCGGTCCCCTCCCCCCGGTACTCCGGGGGGAGCGTTGGGGTGAGGGGCATTTTCTTCGCTTTCAATGCGCAATTCCAAAAACAAGATAGACCCCTCACCCTAACCCTCCCCCCGTGGAGTACCACGGGGGGAGGGGACCGGAAATAAAGTTCGGACTTTCGCATCCATGCCTCTTGGTTATATAGTGGCGGCTAGCCTAAGGTTGAACATCCTTTTATCGACTCGAAACGATTCAGTCATCCGGGAGACCCATGCTCTTCGAACCGCTCTTCACCCACGCCCTCAACATCCCGCAACAGATCGCCATCGTCGACGATCATGGCCAATACACCTTCCCGCAAATCGCCGCGATGGCCACCGGGCTGGGCCTCTACCTTGCAGCACAAACCCAGAAACCGAGAATCGGATTGCTCCTGCCCGCAGGCGCTGGATTCGTCGCCAGTTTCTACGGAACCCTGTTGGCGGGCAAGTGTGTCGTCCCCATCAATTTTCTGCTCGGCGAGCGCGAGATCGCGCACATCATCGCCGACAGCGGGATCGATACGATCGTCTCTACTCCGCAACTTGCGGTACGATTGAAAGACACTTCGTTGAAAATCGTCGACATCACCCAACTGCCGCAAACCCCGACCGGGCTGGCTCCGAAATTCCCGTCGCCCAAATCCGACGACATGGCCGTCCTCATGTATACCAGCGGCACGAGCGGCTTGCCGAAAGGCGTCATTCTCAGCTACGGCAATCTGCAAAGCGATGTCGACGCCGCCATCTCCCACGCGCAACTGGTCGGGCAACATAAGTTCCTCGGCATCCTCCCGCTGTTCCACTCCACCGGCCTGCTGGCCTCCATGCTGGCCCCGATGCAACTTGGCGCGACGACGGTGTATATCGCCCGATTCAGCCCCGTCGGCACGATCAAGGCGATCCGCGAGCATGGCATCTCCGTGATGGCCGCCGTCCCCAGCATGTACGGCGCGCTCGCGAGATTGAAAGATGCCGGCCCCGCCGATGTGCAGACGCTTTACGCGCCTCTCAGTGGCGGCGAACCGCTTCCCGCCAACATTCGCGAAGGGTTTTTCCAGAAGTTCCAGAAGCATATTCTCGAAGGGTACGGCCTGACCGAAACCATCGGCCCAGTGACCGTCAACGTTCCGCAGGCCCGCGTCGCCGGGAGCGTCGGCACCCCCATGCCCGGCGTGATCATCAAAATTACCGACGACGACGGTAACGCGCTCCCGCACGGCCAGAGCGGCGAAGTCTGGCTCAAGGGACCGATGATCATGAAAGGCTATTTCAACCTCCCCGAAGAAACCGCCGCCGCCCTGACCGCCGACGGATTTTTCAAAACCGGCGATCTTGGAAGGGTGGATGAACAGGGGTTTTTGTTTATCACGGGCCGTAAGAAAGACCTGATCATCGTCGCCGGTGAAAAAGCCGTTCCGCGCGAGATTGAGGAGGCCCTGATGCAACACCCCGCCGTCGCCGAGGCTGCGGTGCTTGGGAAAAAAGATGCCTCGCGCGGGGAAGTGGTCGTCGCGTTCATCGTGCTGAAGGAAGGACAGTCGCCCCGACCGGATGAGTTCAAAGAAACGTGCCGGGCGCAGGGTTTGGCGGCATTCAAGGTGCCGCGCGAGATCATCATCGTGAAAGAATTTCCCCGCTCTCCCACCGGCAAAGTTTTAAAGCGCGTATTGGCAGAACAACTAAACGCGGTTCCCCCAAGCTCAGAGCGTGTTTGAAAATGTGGTGGAGGCTGTCGCAGCATGGGCTGCGATGAACGCATCCATGCTCGAAACATATCTTAAAGAAATCCAATGCACCCGGCAGGGTTCGAACCTGCGACCGTTGGATTAGAAATCCAATGCTCTATCCACCTGAGCTACGGGTGCCCGGATTTCCAACGTTATCGGTAGCCGGGAAGATGTTCAAGACAGTTGGCGACATGCTGTGACTATTTGCGACAAAATCGCTATTTTCAAGGGGTCCGGCGGTCGGTGAACTGTCAGCATCGCCGAAAATGGATTTCGGGCTGACCGTGACAGGTTGCGACATGCCATGACCTTTTGCGACCGGCTTTTGTCCAACATTTGTCCAACGGGCATCTTTTGCGACGCCGTCGACGGGTTGCGTGGGGATGTCTGCCGTGCCGGTTTTCACATTCTTCTCTTTTGTCGCTTCCGGGAGTTTCACCGATGCCAGGGCGCTTGCGGTGTCGAAGATGCCGACGTGTGAATACACGTTCATCGTCAATCGTGGATCGCCGTGCCGCATGAGTGTCTGAGCCGTTTTCATGCTGATGCCGCTCTTGGCAATCAGAGTGCAATAGGTGTGTCGCTGCGCGTGCAGGTCGACCCGCTGATTCGTGTCGTTGACAAATGGCACTTTCGCCGCCAAAAGATCATTCATCAGCGTTCGCATGGCCGGTATCGAGGCGAACACTTTAGCCGCGGGTAATTTGGTGGCCGTGCGCTCACGCAATCCTTCCAGCAATTCAGGATGGACGGGAATCGTGTCGGCCTTGCCGTTTTTGGTCTGCTCGGTGCGCAGCTGGATGAATGGCAACGTCGCCGCCAGGTGAAGATCGCCCACGCGCAGCTGCTTGGCCTCACCCCGCCGCAGTCCGGAAAGAATGAAGAACTTGTAGGCAAAACTACGATCGGCCGGCGCGGCATCCAGCAATCTAATGATCTCGTCTCCGCTCAACGCGCGACGCGCGCGGCGCTTCTCGGCCTTGCTTTCATCCGCCTTTTTGAGAATCGCCAGGGGGTCGCTGCTGAGCCGCCCGCGCAGCACGAGCCAATGCACGAACGCCCGGGCCATTTTCAGGAAACTGTTGAGGGTCGACACGGCTATCGGCTTCTTTTCCTTCGTGCCCCCCATCTGCCGCTTTCCGACGAGGTTTAAGACGCCGCGCATGCTGTCGGCCGTGATATCTGACAGCCGCTTCCATTCACCAAGTGCAATAATCTCTTCAAGGCGTGATTCAACGTTCTTTAGATGCTGGGCGGAAACATTCTGCCCGCGCAGGTCTGCAACGTAGTCGTCGCGGTGGCCTTCGATCGATTTCCCGGCATGATCCATCATCGGGGTAAGCACGCCCGCGCGCCGCAGGTCGGCATCACGCTGGATCTCATTCAGCCGGCGGAACGACGCTGTCTTATCAGTGAACAATGGCACCTTCCGCCACCTGCCGTCTTCGTCCCGGAATCGACCGTACCAGGTGGGGTAGACGACCCGCTTCCCATTGCGTTTGACCGAGTTGCGAAATAAAGATGCCATGATTTTGACCGGTGTTTACGTATCGGGGTTCTACTATCCATCGGGAGGGGTTGCCGATCAACTATGATCGCCGGTTATCCCAGTCGGCCGGCGGTATGCCGTCTCTCGCGATGGTCTGGCCGGCTTCGTCCTGGGGCCGCTCGCACGTTGGGGCGAACGCTTCCAAGTGCGCCACCGTCTGCGCCGCCGCGGCATGAACCGCCAGACCGCGAATGCCTTTGGGTAATGCCTGCAATGCTTCATGCGCCATTGCCAGCATAGGAACGGGGCCATCTGCGCGGATTTCATCCAAACCTCATTCGCCGCCGTGCCTTCGCGCAGACCGCAATACTTCACCTCCTGTAGCACCAGCCGCAAACCCGCTTCAATGTGGGGCTGCGGCATCGTCGTGAGCAGTTGCGCAAATTCCACCATGAATCGGGTCATGATTTCCTGCTCCGCCGCGACGCGCTGGGGGTGCCGTGGGGCGCTAAGGATGAATCCGGGAATCACGTCATGCCGATCGGGAGTCGGCGCACTTGTCGCATTGTTTAATAGGGTCATAGGAACGTTTCTGCCGGGGTTGCCG
>JANXVV010000073.1 GCA_025351525.1 Humisphaera sp.
ACGAGGTGCGCGCCAAACCCAATCAGTCGATCACGGGCCTCGCGGATGATCCGCTTGTTTAGCCGCCGCTGCGGCAGCACCAGTAACGTCGCCCCACATGCCAGCGCGGCGATCCGCGCATCATTCGAGCCGTTCACAGGCGGGGCATCGAGTAAAACGCGATCGTATTCTTTGGCCATCGCGGCCAGAAACGATTCAAACTCCGGCGAGTCAAACAACGCCGCCGGCAGCGGCGGCACGGGACCGGTGGTCAGCACTTCCAGCCCGGCAACGCTGCTCGGGATGGCCGCGAGTTCGGCGGAGACTTCACCGTCGATGACGCTCGACAGCCCTTCCGTATTGCGCGTCCCGACGAGCAGATGTAGCGATGGATTCTGAAAATCTGCGTCGATCAACAACACCTTTTCACCCGTCCCGGCCAACGCAATCGCCAGATCGCGCGCGACGGTGGACCGCCCTTCGCCGGAACGGGGCGACGTGACTAAAACCGCCGGTGCGGTGCCTTTCGGGCAAACGGCTTTGAGCGATGCCGCGATCTGTCGACAGGTTTCGGCGTTGTCGGACCAGCGATCCAGCGGTATCGGATTGGCCGGATTCAAATTGCCGGCCGTGCGCGAACCGGAGGGAACCGCACCCAGCACCGGCAAATCGATCGCCGTCTCCAGTTCCTCGGCGGTGTGGAAGTAGGGATCGGTGTGGTGCCGCACGAATGCCAGGGCCAGGCCACCGAAAATTCCACCCGCGAGCGCCATGAGCATAACCATCGACCGATGGGGCCAGGTCGGTTTCGACCCAGGCGCGGGGGCGTCAAGCAAAGTGATGTTCAGCACTCCGGTATCTTCTTCAAGCTGAATGTTCTTGATGCGATTGCCCAGCACGCTCGTTTCCTGATCGAATTCTTTTTTGTCCCCTTCAAGCCTCGCGTATTGAGCGGCGTGATCGGCAAACGCGTCGGCGAGCGTTTCTTCCGCCATGCGCGCGGCTTGCAGTTGTTGCTCCTCCTGCTCGGCATCCTGCACGTAGCGGCGAGTGGCCATCAGAAAACGCGACTTCAGCGTTTGAACTCGATCCACCGCATCCTTCACCGCCGGATGTTGAGGCAGATACTTCTCCTGAAGTTTTTCAAGCTGCCTTTCCGCTTCCACAATCTCCACCGGTCGGCGAGCCAGATCGGCCTCCGAGGCAAACACGATGTTGGCAGTCGATCGATCCGATGCGCCGGCAGATGCCGCCGCGTCAACCGGCAAAGGCGATGAACCCCAGAGAAGCAGCGCCTTGCCGTATAGTGCCTTGGCTTGCGCAGTTTTTCGTTTGGCCTCCGCCGCATCTTCCCGGTTGCGCGACATCTGACGGGAGATCTGGTCGCGAGCGGTAATGTCGAACGAAAGAGTGCCGGCCTGCCTCTGAATCTGCCGCATCGTGCGATCCAGTTCCGCCACGCGCGCCTCGGCCTCACCTTTTTTCTTCTGATAGGTATCCAACAATTTCGACGCAGCCGAAGTCTTCTGACCGGTCTGAAATTCAATGTAAGAATCCACCACCGCCTGCACGATCGTCGCGGCATCCTTCGGATAGGGTGAATCCAATTCGATGCGAATCAGGTCATCCGTTTTACCGACCTCGACGCGCAATTCCTGCCGAAGCCATGCGACCGGATCGCCGGTCGGGTCGAATGTTTTGAGCAAGGCGATCTCCGGCTTCTGAGTGGCGATCGCCAGAATGGGAACGGAGGTGATGATCTCGCGCTGCGTGTTGAGAAAATTTGACGAGAGTGCCGGGAGCAGTGCCCTGTCGGTCCCCGCCGCACGCGAGCCGATCGGCTGGACATACAGGCTGGCCGTGCTGGTGTACCGAGGCCTCGCAGTGAGCAGGAAAATCACCGCCCCCACCATTGTCAGCAGCAGCACGCTGAACAGAACGCCCTTTCGATGGCGGATAAAAGCCAGCGGGCCTTCTGAAGACGTGTGGGCTTCCGAAGAGGATTCGGACGCGCGAGTGGACTCGTGAATGGCACGCATAAAATGCTTTACGGTTGAGAGTATCCGACCGGTGAGAACAACCACCAGCCGGGCCCGGCGAAGGGCGACTTCATCATAGAGTCGCAAGCCATGGGTGGGAAGATAAATATGGGATTGTAAATCGGAAATCCCTTATCGGACGCAAGACCGGACGTCTGAAAAACGGGTGGCATAGATATCGAAGGCCATCGCATCCGGAATTTCCGGTCCCTTCCCCCCGTGTACTCACGGGGGGAGGGTTAGGGTGAGGGGTCTTTTTTCGTCGCGCGGATTCGCCGCAATTTCTCGACGCGGCGGAAAAAAAAGGCAAAACCCCTCACCCTAACCCTCCGCCCGGATTACCGGGGGGAGAGGGGACCGGATATCTTAAATTCGATGGCACTGCATAGGCTTCTCGCTGGTGCTTTCTGGCCGAAGAAACGCATGGGCGGGACGCCCATGCCACCTTCTTTAAAGCATGCAGACCCGTACTCAAACGATATCAATTATCCTATGCCTTGGAACATGGCAGCATAGACGAGAAAGCTTTTGCAAAGACCCAGATGCCAAAGCCACGGCGGGCTGAACTGCGGCGGCGTGAGGTGCGAAGAAAGCGACCCGTCCCCGCGCCAAGCGGCGGTGAGGCTGGCCGGGTCCAGACCGGGATAATGCCGGCCATCATTCACAAACGTGCGCATCAAATCGTCCAGTTGTTCGCGCGGCACGCGCGGTAAATCTGCAAACTTCTCCGTCGAGATGAGATCAATCGCCAGCACGCCTCGCCCCGTAGTCGAAATCAATGCGGCGATGGTGCGCAGGTGACGCAGGCGCAAAGCCGCGCGGATCGCCAGCCGTGCCGGATGGCTTGGCGGGTATTTATCGCGCAGGGCATTCCTCACCGGATTCATCGTCTGCGTCAACATGCACGGCGACAGCACCATCTCAAACTTTCCCCAGGGATATACCGGGATTTCCAGCACTTTTTGAGTTGCCCGCTGAATGACTTCGACCGTCGGTGTGATGTCGGCCCACCGCGCCACGACAGTGGCGATCCCGGTTAAATCGATCGGCGCGTGACGATGAATGGCCGGATGACTTTCCACCTTCTGCCGTCGCGCGGCGGTTTCCAGCGCGGCGGAATCAAGATCGACCAGATGCACTTCCCGGTAGACTTCAGTCAGCCAGCGAAGGTCCAAATCGTTGCAGTTCCCCGCTCCTAAAATGCAGATTCGCCCTCCCCGCATCGGCGGAACGATCAAGGCCTCGAGTGCCCGCCGGTGCGAATCGTAAAATCCCCACTGATGCTGGGTCGTGCGATTCTGCCAAGCCTGATGGGCGGCTACGGGATCATCGACTTCATGGGGATCGTGGATGCTCACGCTATGATCCTACCCTTTTTTGCGAGCCCGTGAATTATCAGGTGGCATGGGCGTCCCGCCCGTGCATTTCTTCGTCCCAAGAGCAAGGGCGCGACGCCCATGCCACCGGTTTTTCAAAAGATGCAATATTGAATAAGCTGACAAGACCATGGAACTCTCCCTCACTGGAAAAGTAGCCCTGATCACCGGAGCGAGCAAAGGACTTGGCAAGTCCATTGCCGAGTCGCTGGCCGCCGAGGGCATGCGCATTGCCATCGCCGCGCGAACGGAACCATCGCTGCGGGAACTGGCCGGGCAGATCGAATCGCATGGCGGGCAAGTGCTTGTCTTTCCCGCCGACCTCGCGCTCCCTGCCGCCGCCTGCCAATTCGTCGATGCCGCGATGGCGAAATTCGGGCGCATCGATCTGGTCGTCAACAACGCCGGTGCCACCAAACGGGGCGATTTTATTCAACTCACCGATGACGATTGGCACAGCGGTTACGAATTGAAATTTCACGGCGCGGTAAGACTTTGTCGCGCCGCCTGGCCGCATCTGATGGAGACGCGCGGCTCGATCGTCAACATCGCCGGTGTCGGGGGCCGGACGGGAAGCGCGGAATTCACGCTCGGCGGCTCGGTCAACGCGGCCCTGTCGCTGTTCACCAAAGCCTTGTCCGATCGCGGCGTGCGGGATGGCGTGCGTGTCAATGCGATCAATCCGGGTGCCATCGCCACGGATCGACTGACGCTTCGGATCCGCAAGGTGGCGGAGGAAGAAAAGGTAGGGATGGATGAAGCTGCCAGACGATTGGCGGCACGCGAGGGCGTGGCTCGATTTGGAATGCCGCGGGAGATTGGCGATGCCGTCGCCTTCCTCGCCAGCGAACGGGCCGCGTATATTCACGGTGCCGTCCTCGACGTCGACGGTGGATTGACCCGCGCGCTCTAAGGCTGTTTAAAGGGCATCCAAGCCGGGATGAAGCGGGAAGCGTAGCGCCCTGCGCAATCCCGGATCGCTTCGAGTGGACGAAGACATCCGGGGTTGCGCAGGGCGCAAAGCTTCCCGCTCCACCCCGGCTTGGAGAATTGGAAAAAAAATATTGATCGACCCGAGGTTGGCGTGCCTCCTTGACACGCGCCCGACCGCCTTCTACTTTCCACCGGTTGGTCCGTGAGAACCGCCCCCGAATTTCCCGCATGAAAGAGGTTTCCCGCCGTGACAAGTTTTCTTCAAGGCAACACCTGTGTTTTCGGCCTCCAATGGGGCGATGAGGGCAAGGGCAAGATCGTCGACTACATTACCGAGCACGCCGAGGTCGTCGTCCGCTATTGCGGCGGGGCCAACGCCGGGCACACCGTCCGCATCGGGGGTGAAAAATATTCCACCCACCTGCTCCCCGTCGGCATTTTTCGGCCGGGGGTGATGAACCTCATCGCCAACGGGGTGGTGCTCGACCCGGAAACACTTTTCCAGGAAATCGACGGCATGACCGCGCGGGGCGTGGCGGTCTCCCCGCAAAATCTTCGGGTCAGCTACAAAACGCATCTGGTGATGCCCTGGCATAAACAGGAGGATGCCGCGCGGGAATCCAGCAGCGGGGAGAGCGCCATCGGCACGACCAAGCGTGGCATCGGACCCACCTACGCCGACAAAATGCAGCGCAGCACCGCCATCCGAGTCGCCGATTTACAGTTTGAAGAAAGGCTCG
Source organism: Humisphaera sp. (assembly GCA_025351525.1). Classification (GTDB taxonomy): domain Bacteria; phylum Planctomycetota; class Phycisphaerae; order Tepidisphaerales; family Tepidisphaeraceae; genus JANXVV01. The sequence continues at coordinate 5,068 of JANXVV010000073.1, forward strand.
AACAGCGCATTAGTAGCATCTGCAGCGAACGGAACAAAGTGCTGAAAGTGCTCTACGATGCCCCGCCGTTGGATTGGAAGCCGATCTTCGAACAGTACCGCGATCTCGGTCGACGGCTGCTGCCCTACGTCGACGATGTCGGCCATCTGCTGCTGAATTACAGGAAAGCGGGAAAGCGCATCGTGTTTGAAGGCGCGCACGCCGCCCTGCTCGATATCGATCACGGCACCTACCCGTATGTCACCAGCAGCAGTTGCAGCGCACTCGGTTTATACACCGGTGCCGGCGTTCCCCCGCAGACGGTGCAGAATTTCGTCGGCATTATGAAGGCGTACAGCACCCGCGTGGGCGGCGGGCCGTTTCCCACCGAGCAGGATAATTCTACCGGCATCTACATTCGCGAACGCGGCAACGAGTACGGCACCACCACCCGACGACCGAGGCGCTGCGGCTGGTTTGACGCGGTTGCCGTGCAGTACGCCTCCGATCTTTGCGGCACCACTGAAATCGCATTGACCCTGCTCGATGTCCTAAGCGGTTTGGACGTCGTCAAAATCTGCGTGGGCTATAAGCACCGAGGATCGACGCTGGACTATTTCCGGGCGGACATGGATACGCTGGCCGAGGTGGAACCGATCTATGAATCGCTGCCCGGTTGGAAGGCGGAGATCAGCGCCTGCCGCCACTATGCGGAATTACCGGGAGAGGCGAAGAATTACGTGAAGCGGATTGAGTCGCTCGTTGGGGCGAAGATCAGCATGGTCAGCGTCGGGCCGGAAAGAACGCAGACGTTGATGCGGTAGCAGGGTCGCTCCTTGCAAAGACCGGGTCACCAGAGGTGACCCGGCCTGTTTGTGCGCCACGCATGTCGAGTGTTCAGGAGGTGCAAGTCCTCTACGGGCCGTGATGAGCGGAACCGTCCGTCCAAGCAAGGGTGTCGGCCGCGAGGCCGAATCTGAAGGAAGCCCATGACGGGAGTTCAGACCCGACGAACAGAAACCGGATACAAGGCCGGCGCGACGTGGGTC
>JANXVV010000019.1 GCA_025351525.1 Humisphaera sp.
GGCGTCGGGCAACGGCTCGTTGACCAGCGACGCCCAGTCCGGCGGACGCCGCATCGGCCAGGCCGACAGCGCCACCGGGGGCTTTGCCGGCATTCTCCCCGCCAGCGAACCCCAACGCCAGTCTTGGGCGCGGGCCACAAGCCCTGCCCGAAGCACGTTGGCTTCCACATAACGCAGCACCGTCAGCAGATGCCAGTGGTTCGGCATCAGACAATAGCCAAGCAGCCGGACCGGCGCGTGGTCCATCGCCAGGGCGATGATCCCGACGAACGCGTCTGTAGTCGGCCGGCTTGTGAAACAACCGCCGGCGGCCGTTCCCACGGTTCAGGCAGTGGTAAATCATTCCCCCGACAATGCGTCTGCGTGGTCTTGGCATGACCGGTGAATATTCGCCCAGAAGGCGAAAGTCAATCAATGAGAAGTGACCCCTTATCCTGTTTCAGAAATGACTCGGGTCATCCATGACCGATGCTCCGAATCAGATGCTCCGACAGGTTCCACCTGTCAGCGAACCTCATTAGATCGGTTGGACCGCCGCTTTGGCTACAATGTTATCGGGCCAGGAAGTGCAATCCCGCCTCCGGCGATCCTGCCACGCGATGATGCGCGACCTCCTGCAGGACATCAGGCTTTTTGAAGTCCATCAGGCCAGCCCGCGCGGCGGGGTCCGCGCGGGATCGCCGCTTGCTCAGGACGGGGGGAACACCGCGAAGGCGCGATGGACGCGAAGGGCCGCGAAGGAATTCGGGGAGGGGGCAGGGGGGGCGCGTTGCGGGGCGGCGGATGAGGAGGTAGGGTGGAATGCGACTTTTCCTGCGGGAGGAGTCGGTTCGCGGTCCTAATCCGGCTGGCGACGTTCGGCTGGGCCAGGAAATGGTCCGCTCGGGTACGAGCGGACCCTACGGGACTTCGCCGCAGGGGATGGGACGGCGCTGGGGCCGGGTGCCATGGCCACGCGCCGGGAGGCTCACGCCCAACGAGTCCCGCTCCCCGCGTGGCCATGGCACCCCGCACGGCTTGGCGATGCCACCCGCCCACTCGCGCCACCGCGCCACGTCTCGACTCTACCCACCCACCCACCGTTTTTTGCTCGACCGCACTGAATCGGTGGGCGACATACGCCCACCCTACCTGCTACCTGCTACCTGTTACGAACTTAATCAACGCCGCCGCCGCCTCAAAACCCCCAATGCCGCCAGCACAATCACGGAAAGGCCGGTGGGTTCGGGGAGCTGAATCGCGTCAGCCGTGACGTTGAGGTTGTCGAACTCGACGTCGATGGCGGTCGTCGATCGAGGGCCAGAGTTCGAGGACTGGTACGCGTCGAGATCGATCCCCGCGGGGCCCGAGAAACCGCTTACAGTGGCGATGGTTACAAAGCTGCCGCTCGGATTCTTCAGGTAGCCCGTGATCGTCGAACCAGTGCGGATGATCCGAAAAGTTCCAGCCACGTCATCCCACGGCACCACTCCCTGAGTTCCCCCGTAGTAAACCTCGCCCAACTGGCTGTTCAGGGCAAAACGAAGAATCAAAAATGCCGTTCCCCCGCCAATCGGGTAAACGTTCATCCCCACGCCGTTGAAGCGTGGATCGCCCGCCGTGGGAAAGTTGAAAAGACGATAGTCGAGTGAGACATCAAAGTTGCCGGACATCTGCAACTCGCTGGAAAGCCCCGCATACGATTGGGTGCCAGCCAGTGTGTCGGACCCTTTGGAAACACGATAGGTTGGGCCATCCGTGTTGAGCGTCCACAGCGCCGGTGCTTCAACGTTGTTCGGAGAGAAGTACGGCGTGAAGTACGGCCCGGGGCCATTGTCGAAGGTGTTGACATAGCTGGCCGCGCGGGCGAGCGGCACGCAAAACAGGGCGAGAAGCAGAAGTGTGTGGACGCGCATCAGAAACTCCATTCAAATTAACAATGCAGGGGCGGGTGGTATTGCACACGAATGAGTGACGATGCCACCCGTCAGGCGAATCACAATCCAACCCGTCTATCGCGTTACACGGCGGCGCGACCCGAGCGCCACCACTCCAAGAGCTAGAACTGCAAGAGAAGTCGGCTCGGGAACCTGGGAGACCCGAAACCCGACGTCGACGAAATCGTTCGACGGGAAGTTGATGTAGCGGGAGCCGGACTGGAGGGTGTTGTTGTCGTTGCCGACCGACCCGCCGCGCACCCCGCGCCAGGCACCGCTAATGATGGCTTCGTTCCACTGGAAGACGTTCCCGTTCTGGTCGAACGTGCCATACGCGCTGCCGGAGTTTGCGAACTGCCCCACGATCGTGGTGTAGTGCGTGCCATCAATCGGATATGGACCGACGCCCGTGTAATAGTTGGCATTATTCCCCGAGGGGTCGGCCAGATTGTTGCCCGGTGTGGCGTTGCTCTGCGTGGCGTAGAGCCAGTAGCCCGCGTTCTCGCTCCCACCCTTGTAATACGCCGCCTTGTACCATTCATCCTCACTGGTGACCGCCCAGCTCGAACCGCTGCGAGTCACCGTGTTGTTGGCGATGGCGGTGGGCGTGAGGGCATATGTGCCAGTCTCTGTCGTCCCCGGCCCCTGAGCGCCTGTCGGCTGACCGTTCGCCAGCCAATTGGCGAAGCGCGTGGAATCCCAGAAGCTGACGTAGTTCACCGGGCGGTTGGTCATCGAGGGATCGACCGTGTAGATGTAGCCGCCGGAGACGCCATTTCGCGTGATGCCGCTGCCGAGATCAGTAGCCGCCATGCTGGTGTTGTATAGCGCGTTGGTGTCCGTCGCCGCCACCGCGTTGAGGAACGCCGTGTACTGCCCGGCGGTAACGTCGTACTTGCCGATGTTGTAGCCGTAGCCCACCGCACCGAATCCGGTGGTGTCCGCCGCGTTGCCGGCGTTGCCGACGGGCACCGTCGCGATGGTGATTGCCGCAGACGCCCCGGCCACGCCGAACAACAGAGCACTCATGGCCGCGAACGTCAGACCCGTGAAGCCCACAATACAATTGCGATTCATCTTCGCCTCTCCTACCTCGCGTGTGGTGCAGAGACCTGAGGGGGGGGGCTTTGGCTTCCTGGCGCGCGGAACACCCTCGCAGCCTCAAAGGAAAGAACCCGCCATTCGGAAAACGAATGCCCCTTGCACCCGCAAAGGTTTCTTCAATCTTACCCCCCCCCCCCCGTCGCTTGTCAAGTGTGGGAGCATGGAAATGTGATTATTTTTTTACGAGCGCAGGGTCCGCACAGCGGATCGATTCTTGCTCCAGCCGACGACGCGACTTTCCGTCCCCGCGCCCTCCCATCCCCCCGCGGCGAAGTCGGTTTTTTTCCGAACCGTGAGTCTTGTAGGGTCCGTTCGTACCCGAGCGGACCATTTCCTGGCCTAGCCGAACGTCGCTAGCAGGTAGCAGGTAGTCTTCGTTCCACGCCATCGCACACGCGGTAGATGATTACACCCACCCTGCTGAAACGTTCTTTCTCTAAACTCCCCTCCCTTCTCTTCCGATTTCCTAAACAGACATTCGCCTCCCGTCTCGATAATGAAAATGTCTGCCGGGCTGAAACCCGGCGGGCGGGACGCATGGGAAAGGAGCGGTCCAGATGGCCGGCTCGGACTACATCCCTTCGAAAAATGCGGCGTTTGAAACTTTCGCGGTGAATTTTGACACGATCGGCGGGGCGAATCCAAATGCGATAGGCCTCCTTGCGGCTGACTTCACGGCCCTGCACCCGCTGGTGCTGGCCTACTCGGCGGCGAGGGCGGCGGCGGAGAATCCGATCACTCGGACCAAGGCCAGTGTGAATCAGCGGAATGTTTGCCGGGCCCAGCTTGAAGCGAGCATCAGGGCTCTGGTGAAGCGGGTGCAGGCCAATAATACTGTTGGCAGCACGGCGGGTCCTGAAAACCGGACAGGTCCAATATTGACAGGGTCACGGTCCCGGGAAACGGGACAGGTCCAAATCGATATCAATACCTTGCTCATGTTGCCTCTATTCCGCTGATTCTCCCCATAAACTGTCAGTATCGGACCTGCCCGGTTTTCCGATTTCGGTCGAACGTCGCGATCCGCTTCATCGGCTTGAGAAAGCAATCGTCGACTCCATGCGGATTGAAGGAAGAGGTTTATTCGCCTACGCCGCGACCGACCGGCTGGTCCTGGGAACTGACACCGTTTCACCCACCCGCACATAATTCGTGCTTTTGTCGGGCGGTAATAACTTGGCGGATGGGACTGACCTGGGGACGATCCTCCAACCCAACCTCGACCCCGCCGCTGTTGCCGATCGTCTAAAAAATGAATCGCCTTGCATCACCCCCCGCCTTCTCGTATGGTTACCCGACCCGATTCGCCGCGCGTGCGGTGCGGGATTTTACATGACCGACCTTCCGGCTTGCCTATCATCGGTGGCTAGGGGTTTGGTGTCCAGGAGATTGAAAGATGTCACTGTCGTTAGAAGCCAAGACGCAAATTGTTTCAGAGTATCAGACCCACAATAAAGACACCGGCTCACCGGAAGTGCAGATCGCGATTTTGACCAAGCGGATCAACGATCTGCGCGGGCATTTTGATGCGCACAAGAAGGATCACTCTTCCCGCCGTGGACTGCTGAAGCTGGTCAGTCGGCGTAATCAGTTGCTGAAGTATCTGACCCGCGAGGACCGCAACCGATATACGACCATCATCGCGAAGCTTGGCCTTCGTAAGTAAAAGAATCAACCGCAAGGGCACGAAACTTCGTGCCCTTGCCTGTTTTTACGGCTCGGTGCGATCATCGATCCAGCTTTCGGCTACCCCGCCCGCCTCGCCCCCTCAACCCGTCGGCCTCAGGTTGAGCCCATCGAGAATCGGCCGGGATGCCACAGATGCACAAAGCCGGGCATTGGAGAATGAAACTAGAAACTAATTCGTAAAACGTAAAGCGTAAAAAGAAATACAGAATTCGAGATCTTCTCTTTTTACGTTTTACGAATTACGTTTTAATCTCCCGTGCCCCGCTCTGTCCATCTGTGGCCCAAATTATTCACCCATCCCATTGAGGCCATCAAGGATTTCTCATTATGCAGGCAACTAAAGTTGAACGGGAGATCGGTGGGCGCAAGCTCACGATCGCCACGGGTACCTTCGCCAAATTGGCCGGTGGTTCCGTCACCGTGCAGTATGGCGACACCGTTGTTTTCGCCGCCGTCGTCCGTGCCAATCCGCGGGAAGGGATCGATTTCTTCCCGCTCCAAGTGGACTATCGCGAGCGCCGCGCCGCCGCCGGTAAGTTCCCCGGCGGGTTCATGAAGCGCGAAGGCCGTCCCACCAACAAGGAAATTCTCACCGCCCGCCTGATCGACCGCCCGCTTCGCCCGCTGTTCCCCAAGGGGTTCATGGATGAGGTGCAGATTCATCTGAACGTGCTGAGCTTCGACGGGCAGAACGACCCGGATATTTTCGCCGGGATAGCCGCGAGCGCTGCGGTGGCGATCAGCGATATTCCGTTCATCACGCCGATCGCCCATGTGCGTATCGGGCGGGTGGAAGGCAAGTTGGTCATCAATCCGACGATCGAGCAGTTGGAGTACAGTGACATTGATCTGGTCGTCGCCGGCACCAAGCATTTCGTCAACATGATCGAAACCGGCGCGCGCGAAGCGACGGAAGATGACATTGCCGATGCGATCGAGTTCGGTCACAAGGTGGTGGTTGAAATCACCGGCATGATCGAGGAATTGCAGAAGAAAGTCGGCGTTGAAAAGACCGGTAACATCAAGCAGCCGGATGCCGAGCTGGTGACCGCCGTCAAGACGCGCGTGAGCGCGAAAATTCGCGAAGTGAAAGGCAAGGTCGGCAAGCACGACCGCGGCGACGCGATGAAGAAAATCCTTAGCGATCTGCTCGCCGAGCTAGCCCCCGCCGTCAGCAACCCGGCTGCGCATTACTCGGAATATCTCACGCAGAAGCACAAGGAAAAGCAGGTTCGTCATGTGTTCTCCGAAGTGGAAGAACACGCGACGCGCGAGGCGATTCTCGCCGGCGTGCGCCCCGATGGCCGAACCTACGAACAGATTCGCCCGATCAGTTGCCAGGTCGGCATTCTCCCCCGCGTGCATGGCTCGTCGGTCTTCACGCGCGGTGAAACGCAGTCGATGTGTACCGTCACGCTCGGCACCAGTTCCGACGAGCAGATGGTCGATGGCTTAATCGACGAATACAGCCAAAAGTTCATGCTGCACTACAACTTCCCCAGCTACAGCGTGGGTGAAGTGCGTCCGATTCGCGGGCCGGGCCGGCGCGAGATCGGCCATGGCGCGCTCGCCGAGCGCAGCCTGATCGCCGTGCTGCCGGGTGTGGATGTGTTCCCGTACACCGTCCGCATCATCAGCGATATTCTCGAATCCAACGGCTCGTCGTCGATGGCCTCGAGCTGTGCCGGTTGCCTGGCGCTCATGGATGCCGGTGTGCCGATCACCAAGCCCGTCGCCGGCATCAGCGTCGGCCTTGTACAAGAGGGCGACAAGATCGCGCTCCTGACCGACATCATCGGCGAAGAAGACCACTTCGGTGACATGGACTTCAAAGTCTGCGGCACGCGCGATGGCATCACCGCCATCCAGCTCGACATCAAAACCGAAGGCATCAACCACAAGATCATTCGCGATACCCTGCATCGCGCCAAGACCGCCCGCCTGGCGATTCTCGCCAAGATGGCCAGCACCCTTCCCGAGCCGCGCAAGGAAATCAGCCCCTTTGCCCCGCGCCTTCTCACGGTCAAGATCGACCCGCAGAAGATCGGCAAGCTCATCGGTCCCGGCGGCAAGAACATCAAGCGAATCCAAGAAGAAACCGGCGCCAACGTCGATATCGAAGACGATGGCACGGTCTACATCTCGGCCGTCGACGGCAAAGCCGCCGAGCGTTGCCGCGACCTGGTCGAGGCGATGACCGCCGAAGTGAAGGTCGGCAAGATCTACACCGGCCGAGTGGTGAGCATCAAGGAATTCGGTGCCTTCATCGAGATCGCCCCGGAAACCGATGGCCTCTGCCATGTCAGCGAACTGTCCGATCGCTTCGTCGATCAGGTCACCGATTTCATCAATCAGGGCGATGAGGTGAAGGTGAAGGTTCTGCTGATCGACGATCAGGGCCGGAT